>JAVEUP010000192.1:0-14786 GCA_034005525.1 Thermoguttaceae bacterium
CCATTGTAAGCAGAATCATACTGAACGTCCATTCATTGCCGGGCACAACTGTACTGCCAACGTCTCAGCAGGGGCAAACGCGGTGTTTGCCCCGGAGGGGCCGCAAGAATGTAGCCACGGGTGAAGCACCGAGGCGGCGCTGTCGCCGCCTCGATGCGCAACCCGTGGAAAGGATTCGCGCAATTCTCCGGTAGCCCCGGCAGGGGCGAAAGAGATGGACATTCGCCCCAACGCGCCCCCTGCCGCCCCTGCCGCCCCTGCCGGGGCTATTGGGCGAGAGGCCCGGGAACCACGGGTTGCGCTTGGTCCGACTGTCGTCGTCCCTCGCTCCACCCGTGGCTACAACCTTCGCGCCCCTCCGGGGCGAAGACGGCATCGTGGAGGCCGGCAAGGTTGAAAACGGGCATTCTGCGCTGTCCGCACGATCCCGCCTACTCGGTCAGCGTCCCCGGCAAGGCGCCCTTGTGCCTCCAGCTTCGGCCTTCCAGGTTGCCGTTGAAGTGGAACAGCGCGCGGGTGTGCTCGTCCAACTCGAACTCGGCCTTGCGCGAGGGCTCGAAGTCTTCCGTGTACCGTTGCACGTCGGACACGCGGAGTTCGTCCACGGCGGCGTCGAGGTTCGCGCTGGCATAGTGGCGGCCGAGGGTCAGCACGGCCGGCATGTGACTGGGCTCGTTTCCGTACATCCGGTAGCCGGAGTTGTCGCCCTGGCGGCCGTTGATGAACAGTCGCGCAACGAGTACGCCGTCATGCACCTTGGTGTGGTAGGGCGCATTGCCGGGCACAATGCCGTCCTCCTGCCCCCATACCCAGGCGACGTGCGTCCACTCGCCCGGCTCGAAGATGGTCCGCCGGTAGCGGCGGAGCGTGGTGGGCTTGGCCGTGCCGTCGCTCATGAACCAGCCGTAGAGGACGTGCGAGAACAGAAAGTCGTGCTCGGCGTTCCGCGACCGCGGCTTCACGTAGTGCCACAGGGTCCACGCGTCACCAGCTTCGGGAGTCAGGTAGATCAGCGCCTTGGAGCCCTCCGGCCACAGGTCGCACGTGTGCCAGTTGGCCTTCATCCAGAACTCGACCGTTCCCCGCTTGAAGGGAAGGAATTGCAGCCCGTCGCCCGACGCGTGCGCCGTTCCTCCTTCGAGGCGGAAGGTCCGCTTGCCCGCAAGCTGCACGGCCTGATCGCCGGGCGCGCCGACCGCGTCCGGCACGAACACCTGCCCGGGGTCGGGGCGTTCGAAGTCCATGGTCGGCCGGCGCTCCCAATCGATCCCGGGCTCGAAGTAGCTCGATGCCGATTCCGCGGCGAAAAACGGCGGGATGTTCCGCGAGCCCACCAGTTCGTTCTCGACCGGAACAAAGCTCCACAGTCCCGGCATGTCGGCCGGCAGCGATACCCAGCCATGTTGCGGCTGGCCGTCGTGCCACGGCCGGCCGTCGGGATCGAACAGCCGGGCAGAGCCTTCGAAGAATATCCGGCCGTCGTCCGTTCCCTCGGGCAGCTTGAAGTAGTACGCGACTGCCGGCTGCTGCGGCGGGGCGGGCCGCCAGTAGTGCGGCGCGTAGACGACCATCGGCGCGCGGGAATCGGCATAGGCAATGTGGAACCCGCCCTTCGGGGCCGTGATGCGGTACGCGCCTGCGGGACCGTCCTTGGGCAAACGGAGTGTCACCCCGCTGGTGCTGGTCAGCGACATGCGGTACAGGTCGAGCCCGAAGCGGGTGGCGGAGTCGATCAACTCGACCTTGGGGCAGCCGGTGATGACGTCGCCCGGCGCACCCTCCGAGCGTCCCGACGTGCGCAGGTACAGATCGACCGCCTCCTCGGCGCCCTTTTGCACCACGATGCTCGTCGGGTAGCCGAAGTCTTCGTAGCCGATCCACGATGCGGTCGGCTCCTTGTCGCCGCCCGAGCGGACCAGGGTGTGCATGGCATACGGCAACCCTTCGAAAATGAACGTGCAGGACGCCGCGCCCTCGCAGCCGAATGTGTGGTCTTGCTCGGGATCGTACGCGCTGGCCGAGTAACGCAACTGCGTGGCCAAGACCTGGGGAATGTGCGGCCGGCCCGTTTCGCGGTACAACAGCGAGCCGACCACACCCTGGGGATTGCAGTAGAAGTGCGGCCAGTCGCCCAGCAGCGGGAGCCACCACCGGTCCGACATCTTCATGAGCATTTCGTGGTACTTGTCTTCGCCGAGGATGCTCCACCCGTCTTCAATGGCCCGCAGGTCGACCTGTGTCTTGTAGCTCGAACTGTACGGTCGATTCTTGTTCAGCGCCAGTTCACCCTCCGGATCGTAGAAGTAACCGGTTGTCGCCTCGGCCAGCTCGCGCACGTCCGGGTCCCAGGTGAAAGCGTAAGTCTGCACGAGTGAGCGGAACATCATCAGCGACCGCCAGGCGCGGGCGGCCACCTGCGGCGTCCAGTAGCGCTTGGCTCCCTCGGCAAAGTCGAACATGGCGTCTTTTGCCAACCGATTGCCGGTCAGATAGTAGTCCCAGGCCACCAGGTTCATGTTCGTCGTGCTTGAGTAGTCGAGCGAGGCCGGCCCGGCCCACGGCATGGGCAGGTTGTGTGGCGTCGAGGGGTCCAGGTCGGAACCCGGCGGCGAGTGGAACAGCCCTTTGATGCGGCCGTCGCCATCCCACTGGGCCATGTCGACGTCGGCGAAGGTCCTCGCCACGTTCTCGATGAACGTACGGATTCGGCGGTCGCCGGAGCGGGCGTACAGCCGCCACATATCGACCTTCAGCGTGTACATGGCCTTGCTGTACCGCTTCTGCATCACGTACTTGCCGCGGTAGCTCAGGTGCGGCCCGTTGAAATAGTCGACAAATCCGAAGTCGCCCCAATCTTCAATCCGTCGCTCCCAATAGCGGAATGCGGCGTCGATCGCTCGCTCCGCGTCGGGAAAACGGTCGGTGTCGACCGGATGGATCGGCCCCATCGCGCCGGATGCGCATACCCACGCGGGATCGGTGTGGGCGTAGACCTTCGCCGAATGCAGGTGCGAGAGCCGTGCCGCGGCGTCGGTGGAATCGCCTGCGGCCAGCGGCGAGAACAGCAGGAAGCTGGTCCGCGACCATCCGACGGCATTGCTGTTGTGTTTCAGCGCCCGCTCGACAATGGGAATCCGCCGCGATTGGCTGGTCGTGTTTTCATGCCAGGCAGCCAGGTTCCACCGCTTCACCAGGGTTTCCATACGGAAGTCGAGTTCCTCGCCCGCCCGCGAACTGTGCAGCTTCAGCGCCAGCTTGTCCCGCGTTGCGGTGAACTCCTTGGGATGCTGGCGTGCGGTTTCGCGGCACGAGATCATCAGGCCGCCGGCCGCACCCGAGAGCGCTGCCCAGTCGCCGCACTGCTCGCCTTCCAGGAGGGTCTCCACGGCGCCCTTTTCGCCGAGCCGGTCGATCGAGAAACGGTTCTCGCCGTGGGCGTGACGGTAGTGGCTCGCTTGCAGCATCGACAGCGTGTCGCGTTCGCCCAGCGGCCGCGTGGTCGATTCCATCGGGGCGTCGCGCGAGGTGCCGAAGGACGCCTGCGGATCGGCGCCCGGCGCCACGGCCAACTCCCAACCGACGTCTTTGAACCAGATTTCGTTCGTATCGCGGGTTAAGGTGAACCGGTGCGTCACCCTGGCGAAGGGTTGCCCGGCGAAGAGTTCGACGCGGGTGGTGTAACTCGCCACTTGCTCGCCGTCTTCGCGCCGGTAGAAGCCCTCGAAGCGCACGCATGCGGCTATCGGGCCGGCAGACTCGACCAGCACCTGCTGCTCGTCCGGCGAGGCGACGGCAACACGGCCGTTCTGGTCGACGACGTAAAGCCCTCGCGCGTCCCGGCTCGTGGCCACCAGACGGCCATCGGAGTGGATCTCCTTGATCGGCGACGGGCCGGGTCCCAAACGGTACACGGCGACGCCGGTATCGACAACCATGTCGTCCCCCTGTTTGTCCACGACCAGCATCTGTGGCGTCTTTGCATCGTTCACGGCGCCGGTCACCTCGACGAGACATCCATCGCTGGAGTTGACCAGTGCATCGAACCGCACCCATTTCAACGCTCCCTCGGGCCCCCATCGCCCAGCGGCCTCGCACTGGAAGGGCACCGGTTTGCCTTTGCGATCGAGCACTCGCAGTTTGTTGGTGTCCGAGAGTGCGCCGGGCGGGAACGGAACGCCGAACGTCACCGGCCAGCCCGACACGGCATCCGCGCCGCCGGGCAGGTCGATGTCGACGTGGATGCGAGTCGGGTCTTCCAGCAAGCGATCGGGTTGCAGAGTGGAAGGCGGCGATTCTCCCGCATAGGACGATCGTGACCAAAAGAGTAGCAGGATAAGAGTCAACGAAGCACAGCAACGCAACCGGATGAGTGAAGACATCCCGGTCATGATAAAGCCCTCCGCGCTGTTTGGTGGCCACCGTTAACGAGTTTCGAGAGAATCCCGGAGACTCATGACCTAACTGAGATTGTAGCGGATGGGCCTCGTGGCGACCACTACACGCCGGCGTGGACCGGGCTGGGGACCGGCACCTCGACCAGCCCGACTTCGACGTCCACGGCGCCCCACTCGGATTCGAAGGGGATGCAAATGGGCGTGGCATTGCTGGGGAACTCGATGCAATGTCCTTTGCCGGTGATGACCGAAGGGAGGCTGACGCTCAACTCGAACTGCTCGAGCTTCGCCTTCGCGCTGCCGGCGATCATGTTGGCCAGTTCGCCCACGGCGTCGATCACGTCGGCATCGATTTCCGACGGCCGTTCGTGCGTCATGGCTTCGGTTGCGTTCAACGCGGCATCGCGGTCGAGACTCAAGACGATCGTCCCGCGCGCCTTGCCGGAAAGGCCGATGACACCACTGATGTGGTGCCGAGGCTGGAACCCGCCCTTCACAAACGGCTTTCCGCGGGTAAGCTCCGCACCCAGCATCGTGTGAAAGACGCTCAGGACGGCGGTCACGAACGGGTTGATGTACTCCACTCGCATTAGGCTTCACTCCTGCGCAGCACGCATGCCTGCCAACACCACAGTTTCTCCGGCGGAGGGTGCCCGGCCCCTGCTCAGTGGCTTTCCACCGTCCACGCAATCCTACGTTACGGTTTCCGGGAGTAACGACTTTGCAGGGAGAAAACTGGCTGGAAGTTGCTTCCGGATGTAACGGTTGTGTCGGAGTCTCCAGCCGGACGGCGCGTCCCGAGCAACAAGCGTCGTGAAAAAGCCCCGGTACCGGCCAAGGTGGGCGGAAAGACACCAGAGTTTGCTGCTCTGAACACGTTCCAGGGGTACACACCTTGCCTCAGGACAGTCTTCGCCGTAATCTTAGCCGAACAGACAACCGGTCTGACCCTTCCCGCGGTTGTGCCGAGCCTGCCCGTCCGCAAAGGTAGCGCCCGCTGCTACGGCACACGGGGGGGTATCGCCCGATAGGCCCCTACTGGATGCAAAGCTGAAGAAAATGGGAAAGTTCAGTGGATTTGAGAAGATCGTTCGTCAGGATGAGCCTTTGGCCATGCATACGTGGTTCCAGTTGGGGGGGGCCGCGGAGTTCTTCGCCGAGCCGCGGACTGAGGATGAGTTGATCGGGCTGATCGCTCGCTGCGCCCAGGAGGACCTCCCCGTGCGCGTGTTGGGCGGAGGATCGAACATCCTGGTGCGCGACGAGGGCGTGCCCGGCATGGTCATCCGCCTCTCGGCCCCCGCATTCGCATCGATCGTCGTGAAGGGGCCGGTATTGACCGCCGGCGGCGGGGCTCCCCTCGGACGCGTGGTCACCTCTGCGTGTCACGATGGACTGGCCGGGCTCGAAGTCCTCATCGGAATCCCGGGAACCCTCGGCGGCGCCCTGCACGGAAACGCCGGCACGCACGCCAGCGACGTGGGGCAATGGACCGCCGGGGCAACCGTGGTCACCAGCACGGGCGAGGTGATTGAACGTACCCGCGATGAAATGCACTTCAGCTACCGCAGCAGCAGCCTCGACGACCTCGTCATCCTCGAAGCCGTCTTTCAGTTGGACGAGGACGATCCGGTCGACCTTGCCCGGCGCATGCAGAAGAACTGGATTCTCAAGAAACAGTCGCAGCCGATGGGCCACCAGAGCGCCGGCTGCGTGTTCAAAAACCCGCGAGGCATCAGCGCGGCCGAACTGATCGACGAGGCCGGGCTGAAGGGCACGCGCATCGGCGGCGCCGTGGTCAGTGACCGCCACGCGAACTTCATTGTCGCCGAGCCCGAATGCACCGCCCAAGACGTCATGCGACTGATCGACTTGATCCGCAGCCAGGTCCATGAGAGGCTCGACATCGAACTTGAGCGTGAACTCGAGATCTGGTAATCAATGAGTGCAGCCAAACGAACCAAGAAGCATGCCTTCGGGCCGGCCGCCGACCTGCTCGGATGGGCGATGGGCCGGGGGCGAGTGCTGGCCGCTGGGCTTGTTGTGGCCGGCATGTTCTTCCTGGCATGGTGGGCCGTTTGGCAGCGGGTCGGCCCCCGTGTGACGAGTGCGGAACGATATCTCCTCGAACTCGACCGCCTTGAAGCAACCCCCCGGCCTGAATGGATTCACACCGACGTGCGGGCCGAGGTGTACCAGGCCCTCCGCCTCGGCGGCCCGATGAATCTCCTCGACGACGATCTCAACCCGCGAATCGCGGAAGCGTTCGCCCGGCATCCGTGGATCGAGCGCGTTGTGCGAGTCACGAGGCTGCCGGCGGCCGGCGTGCAGGTCGACCTGGAGTACCGGCGGCCGGTGTGCGCGGTGAAGGTCGGCGAGCACTTGCGGTTGGTCGACCACCGTAGTATTCTTCTTCCCACCGAGGGCATCCCGCGGGTCGAACTGGAACGCTACCCTCAGTTGGCTGGAATCGAGTCGCCACCGGTGGCGATTCCCGGCGAGCCGTGGGGCGACATTCGCGTTGTCGGCGGCGTGGCCGTCGCCAACGCACTTCTCGACACATGGGAAGCGTGGCACCTGGCGCGTATTGTTCCGGCTGCGGTCGTCGCGCCGGACGGCCGGGAACGGGTCCACTACAGCCTGTTCACCATGGGTGGGACATCTGTCGCGTGGGGTCTTCCACCGGGCATGGAAGGAGCAGGAGAACCGACAACGCAGGAGAAGCTTGCCCGGCTTCGAGCATATCGTGCCAGCCACGGCACCTTCGACGGCCCCGCCGGCCCACTCGATTTGGACGTGCGCACCATGCCCAGGCCGTAACCGACGGCGGCCGCCACCGCAGAAAACGGGACCGCCATCGACCGCGGCCACCTTGTGATCGGTCGATGGCGGGGACTCCCTTCTTCTCTACCCAGCGGTGGGTGGAGAGCGTCTTACGGGGCACCGATCGGTGCCCGGTCTCCTTCGCACCCCGTGGTGGGTTTACCGATGATTTCCTCGCGCACGATGGCCACGTTGCTCGGCGCCTCCACGCCGATGCGGACCACTCCTTGCGCGATGCGTACCACGGTGACGGCGATGTTGTCGCCAATGAGAATCCGCTCACCAACCTGCCTTGAGAGTACCAGCATCGCATCTCCAGCCATGGAATAGCGCTTTGTTGGCAGCACGACGAACCCGGATTATTCATGACGATGTAGGGTGGTGACAAGCAAGCCAAGACCCTGGTGGGCCTTCGGTCGCTTGGCCGGGTCTGCTTCCGACGCACGGCGTACAGACCACCCTGGGCGCGGCTTGCGCAGGCCCACCAAGAGCTTGCGCGACCTTGACCCACCCTACGTGAATAATCCCGACGAAGCGGCTGCCGCATGCATGCACACCCAGCTAAGCTAGCAAGATCGGCAGAAGAACGCAAGGGAGGGACACGCCAGGGTGAGCGGCAAGGAGTTTGCGACGTACCGGATCGGCTGGAAGAGCGGCACACGAACCCGGGGAAGCTATTCTCCCCGGGGGGGCCCCTTGTATGTGTGCTCGCCGTTGCTTATCTTAATGACTTATCCAATTGTAGACACGCAACACCGCCCTTGGAGGGGTTTATGGCTGACAACACCGAACTGTACGAAGCAATTCTGACGGGTAACGCGAAGAAGGCCGAGGAAGCCGCCAAGGCTGCGCTTGAAGCCAATGTGGATCCCGGCGAACTGGTCCAGAAGCAGATGATCCCGGCAATGGACGAGGTCGGACGCCGATTCGAGTGCAACGATTACTTCGTGCCCGAATTGCTCATCGCCGCCCGCGCCATGAAGACTGCCTTGGAACTCATTACCCCCCACTTGGCTGCATCCGGCACCCAGCCGGCCGGCCGGGTGGTCATTGGTACCGTTCAAGGCGATCTTCACGACATCGGCAAGAACCTAGTAGCCTCGATGCTGGAAGGCGGGGGGTTTGAGGTGATCGACTTGGGCGTTGACGTGCCGCCGGAGCGGTTCGTCGAGGCGGCCCAGGAGAAGGACAATACGATCGTCGCCCTTTCCGCTCTCCTCACCACGACCATGACCATGATGAAGAGCGTTATTGAGGCACTCCAGAAGGCCGGCCTGCGCGAGAAGACCAGGATCATCATCGGCGGTGCCCCGATCACCCAGGCGTTCGCCGACGAGATTGGCGCCGACGGCTACAGCGACAATGCCAGCGCCGCGGTCGGACTCGCGCGTAAGCTTGTCGGTGTGAAATAGACACCAACGGGCAACCGCTCACGGGGAAGCTGCGCTGGAGGCCTTTTCGCCACTCGGCGAAAGGGTTGAGCCCATCGGCGCGGCGCAGCGGCTGTTCGATTGGCCGCGTTGCCCGCTGCGCCGTGAAGAGCGGCATCTTCGCCCGCGAGTGGTTCTGAAGTGCCCAAACTCGCAGTGAGCCTTCTAACCAAAAGTCACAAGCATGCATCATTCTATGAACCCTCCTGCCTACCGCGATCTGCTGCGAGGCGACCGTTTCGTTTACGGTGCCGAGACGGTTCCGTCGCGCGGACTCGGTACGCCGGAGAAGTCGGATCGGCTGGTAGCCGATGCCGAGGCCCTGATTGCCGACCCGCGGTTCGGGTGGATTTCCATTACCGACAACCCGGGCGGCGTTCCCATGCTTCCGCCGGACTGGCTGGCCGGGGTGCTTGGAGATCAGGGCCGGCGCGTGGTGGTGCATCTGTCGTGCAAGGACCAGAACCGCAACGCCTTGGAAGGCGCCGCCTGGCGGTATGCCTCGGAAGGCTTTCCCAACATCCTCGCCCTGACCGGTGATTACCCTACCGGCGGGTTCGGTGGCACCGCCGGGCCGGTCTTCGACCTCGACTCGGTCGGCCTGATTACGCTGCTGAAGAAGATGAACGCCGGACTGGAAGTACCCGGCCGGCGCGGCAAGATCGAGAAACTGCCGGCGACCGACTTCTTCATCGGTTGTTGCGTTTCGCCGTTCAAACGGTATGAACGCGAGTTGATGCCACAGTATTTCAAGCTGATACTGAAGATTCTCGCGGGTGCCCAGTGGGTCATCCCGCAACTCGGCTACGACATGCGCAAGTTCCACGAGGTGAAGCTCATGCTTGCCTCGCGCGGCATGGATGTACCTATTGTGGGCAATGTCTACTTACTGACCAAGACGGTCGCCAAGATATTCAACAGCGGCCGCCTGGCCGGCTGCGTGGTCAGCGACGAGCTTCTCGAGCAGTGCAACAAGTACGGTGCCGGGCCCGACAAGGGGAAGCAGTTCTTCCGCGAACTGGCCGCCAAGCAGCTTGCGTGTTTCAAGGGGCTCGGTTTCGCCGGCGGATACCTGGGCGGGATGGCCAAACCCGAGGCATTTGCGGAGATTGTCGACTTGGCCGAGAGCTTCGGCACGGATGACTGGCGCGACTTCATGAAAGAGATTAGCTTCGCGCAGCCCGGCGAGTTCTTCTTGTTCGATCACGACCCGGAAACCGGTTTGTGCGAACCGGGCGTCTTCAACCCGGAGTATCTGAAGTCGCTGGCCAAGCCCGCCAGGCCCAAGGACGTGAACATCAACTACCGCCTTTCGCGCATGGTCCACTCGCTGGCGTTCACGCGCGACAAGGGACTTTGGGGCATGATGAAGGCCTTCTTCGGGCGGGTCGACAAGAAGCCGGACGGACTGCTGATGCGGTCGGTTCATGCCTTGGAGCGTGCGTCGAAAAGAACCATGTACGGCTGTGAGGACTGCGGCGATTGCAGCCTGCCCGACACCGGCTACCTTTGCCCCCTGGCTTCCTGCTCGAAGCATTCGCGCAACGGTCCTTGTGGGGGCTCCGCGCAGGGCCGCTGCGAGTTGGACGACAAGGATTGCCTTTGGGCCCGGGCCTATGAGCGGCTGAAGTACTACGGAGAGTCGGAGAGTATGCTCGACCGGCCCGCCGTTTTGTATAATGCCTCGATGCAGAAGACTTCATCCTGGGCCAATACGTACCTGGACCGCGACCACCATGCCCCAAAGCCGGAAGAGGGCGACACATCGCGAGAGAATTGACCAAGACACGGCAGTCATGTCTTCCCGAACGGGGAACGCACAATGGAAAGCAACGTGTCCCGGCAGCCGGCTGCTTCGCGGCGAATACGGGAGTGCCTTGGTCACTGACACGAACCTACCACTAACCATCCATCGGAAACGTTATGGCAATTGAAGACCTGAAGATCATCGGCGAATCGATCAACGACTCGGTTCCCTCGACGCACAAACTGTTTGACGCCAACGACGTGGACGGACTGCTTGAGCTGGCCCGCTTCCAGTCGGAAAAGGGCGCCGCGTACCTCGACGTGAACGTGGGACCGCGCCCCCCGGAGTTCATGGCGGACCTGGTCCGGCAGATTCAAGAGGTTTCCTCGAAACCCCTGTCGATCGACACGCCGGATCCGGTGCTTGCCCGGGCGGGATTGGAGGCCTACGACGCCGGGAAGGCGGGCGGGGCCAAGCCGGTCCTCAACTCGGTGACCTCGCTGCGCGCCGGCATGTTCGACTTGGTGGAAGTCCAACCGTACCGGCCCATTCTGCTGGTCTCCGAGCACGTGGTCGACGGGCATTCCCGCCCGTGCCGCACGCCGGATGAGACGGTCGCCGCCGCCCGGTTCCTCGTCCACAAGTTCCGCGACGAGTACGGCGGGACCAACGACGATTGCATTATCGACCCCGGTATTGCACCGTTGGGCAGCGATTCGGAGGGCAATATCCACCGATTGATCCGCTCACTGGAGTTGCTGCAAGCCGATTCCGATTTCGACGGCTGCCACTACTCGGTGGGCTTGAGCAATTTCACCGTCATGCTGCCCTCGAAGCGGCCGGACGGTATGCCGGTCAAAGGTACGCTCGAAAGCGCGTTCCTGACCAAGGCGATGCCCCTGGGACTCGATATGGTCATCGGCTCGGTCAAGCGCAAGTACCAACTGCTTGCACCCGACCATCCGGCCATGCAGTGTCTTGAGGACGTTTTGAAGTTGAGTGGTTTCGACGTACTGATGCGAGTGCGTGAGTTTTACGCGTGAGTTTCTGTGTGGAACAAAGGCTGAGGAGCGTGGGCGAACCCGGCTGATTCGACCGAACCCGCGCACCGTACGGCTGATGGTTTGTGTCCGTTGTCATTCAGCGCCCATTGCGACCCGAGAGCCGCTGCCATGTCCGACGCTCGTACCCTCCCGCCCGATATTGAGATCGCCCGCAGGCACAAGATGCAGCGAGTGGGCAGTATTGCTGCCAAGTTGAACATTCCCGATGAGGCAATCGAGCAGTACGGCAACTACAAGGCCAAGGTATCGCTCGACTTTTACCGGCACTGTTGCGAGGGACGGGCCGGCAAGCTGGTGCTGGTTACGGGCGTCAACCCGACTCCGGCGGGCGAGGGGAAGACGACAACCAGCATCGGCCTGTGCGATGCATTGAACCGGATCGGCAAGCAGGCGACGGTATGCTTGCGCGAGCCGTCCATGGGGCCCTGCTTCGGCATGAAAGGCGGGGCCGCCGGCGGTGGGTACGCGCAGGTCGTGCCCATGGAGGATATCAACCTCCATTTTACCGGCGACATTCACGCCATCGAGCTTGCCCACAATCTGCTGGCCGCCTGCCTCGACAACCACATCCACCACGCAAACGAGCTGCAATTCGATCCGCGGCGGATCGTCTGGAAGCGCGTGATCGACATGAACGACCGCGCCCTGCGGAACGTCATTGTCGGGTTGGGTGGCGTGAGCAACGCGTTCCCGCACGAATCGGGGTTCGACATCACCGTCGCCTCGGAAGTCATGGCCATTCTCTGCCTGGCCGAGTCGCTTACCGACCTGAAAGAGCGGCTGGGGCGCATTATTGTGGGCTACACGCGCAAGCGGAAGCCCATCACCGCCGCCGACCTGAAGGTCCACGGCGCCATGACCGTGCTGCTGAAAGACGCCTTGAAGCCGAACCTCGTACAGACGCTCGAAGGGAACCCGGCGATCATCCACGGCGGGCCGTTCGCCAATATCGCTCACGGGTGCAATAGCGTCATCGCCACGAAACTCGCCACGCGGCTCTCGGAATACACCATTACCGAAGCCGGCTTCGGGGCCGACCTGGGCGCTGAGAAGTTCCTGAACATCAAGTGCCGCAAGGCGGGTATGCGGCCCGACGCCGTCGTGATCGTCGCCACGGTCCGCGCACTGAAACTCCACGGTGGCGTGCCTCTTCAGGACCTGGCAAAGCCCAACGTCGAGGCGCTCGACAAGGGCGTCGAGAACCTCAAGAAGCACATCGAGAATATCTATCGCTTCGGCCTGCCCGTGGTCGTGGCCCTGAACCACTTTTCCGCCGATACCGCCGAGGAAATTCAGTTCATTAAGGATAAGGTGGCGTACCTGGCCGTGCCGGTCGTCAAGGCCGACCATTGGGCCCGCGGCGGTGCCGGCGCCGAGGAACTCGCACGCGCCGTGGTCGACGTGGCCGAGAACAAGAAGACCGACTTCCAACTGCTCTATCCCGATAGTTGCTCCCTATGGCAGAAAGTCGGCATCATTTGCCGCGAAATCTACGGCGGGACCGACGTGCTGGCCGACAAGCAGTTGCGGGCGAAGTTCCAGACGCTTCAGGAGTCGGGTTACGGCGAGTTGCCCGTCTGCATGGCCAAGACGCAGTATTCGCTCTCGACCGATCCCGGGCTGGTGGGCCGGCCCACGAAGTTCGACGTGCCGCTGCGCGACGTGCGTGTGGCGGCCGGTGCCGGGTTCGTCGTCGTGTTTACCGGCGACGTCATGACCATGCCCGGCCTGCCCAAGGTCCCCGCAACGCAGCACATCGACATCGACGAGCACGAGAACATCGTCGGCTTGTTCTGAGAATGGACGACGTTTACCAGAGGCTGTTCGAGGTTCTGGGTCCTCAGCACTGGTGGCCCGGTGAAACGCCCTTTGAGGTGATGGTCGGCGCGGTGCTTACCCAGAACACCAACTGGCAGAACGTCGAGAAGGCAATCCGCAACCTGCGCGAGGCCGATCTGCTGGAACCGGCCGCCCTCTATGCCGTACCGGTCGAGGAGCTTGAGGAGTTGCTTCGTCCGGCCGGTTACTTTCGGGTCAAGGCCCGGCGGCTGCGCAGTCTGCTGGCGTTTCTCATGGACCGGTACGGCGGATCGCTGGACGCCATGTTTGCTACCGGCGTCGCCACGTTGCGCGAGGAGCTGCTGGCGCTGAACGGAATCGGCCCGGAAACAGCCGACTCCATCCTGCTTTACGCAGGCGGAATGCCGGTGTTCGTAGTCGACGCGTACACGCATCGCATTCTGTCGCGGCACGGGTGGATCGAACTCGAAGCCGACTACCACCAGATTCAAGACGTTCTCCAAAGCTCCCTGCCCGACGATCCGGCCCTGTTCAACGAGTTCCACGCCCTGCTGGTCTACATCGGCAAGCACTACTGCCGCAAGCGCGCCCCGCAGTGCCAAGACTGCCCCCTGCGCGACATGCTGCCCGAGGGCGGACCGGTGGAACCATAGCCCGGCGACGCAACGGATTACGGCTGCACGCTGACAATCACCACCCTCTCCGGCGACGGGCCGGTCACCGCGGGTCGCATCCAGATTTCCCAGTGGGCGGCGCCGACCGGCTGCTCGACGCGTTCGATCACGCCGTAGCGCGGCAGCGGTGCGTCGAGCCCGGCCACCGCGGCAGCGAAGACGTCGTCGCCCGGGGCGGCCGGCTCGGTGACGGCAACCATCCGGATGCGGCAAAGCGGCTCGCCGGCGCCTTCGAGGATTCCTTCCGGTCCGCGGGGTGACCGCAGCCGGACGACGTCGCGAAAGCCGCACGCGGTGAGCGTGCGCACCACGGCAATGTTCCGGCCGGTGCGAACGACCCGGCCCCACACGCGGCCCCCGCCAAGCACGAGGTGGCCCGGCTGAACTCCGTCGCCCTCGCCACGATCGAGGACGGCAGTCCCTTCCAGCACCAGCGCCCCCGGCTCGACTCCGTCGAGGCTGCCTGCGTCGAGCAGCGCCTGCCGGGCCAGGTAGCCGCGGGCCTGCTGGCCGAGGACGCGGGCTTCGATGCCGCCCAGCTTCAGTAGCGCCCGATCGGCCGCGGATTGCCCGGCCCCGGCGATGCGCCGCTCGAGCACGTCGAGACGGTCGGTCAGTGAGCGGTTCTCGGCGGCCAGCCGTTCGGCCTCGGTGCGGGCGGCGGCCAGTTCAGCAGCGTCGCCGAAATGGCTCGCTACGCGCGTGTTGACCCACCGTCCGAGGTCCACAACGGCGCTCGCGGCGCGTTGTCCCGGGCGCAACGCGGCCAGCGTCCAACCTTGTACCGGCGACAGCCACGACTGCGGCAAGACGGCCAGCACCACCACCACGGCCAGCGCGGCGGCCAGCGCCCG
>JAVEUP010000193.1:0-14722 GCA_034005525.1 Thermoguttaceae bacterium
CAAACCCGGCGAAAACGCACGCTCTTGCGGGGAAGAGATTTTGGGGCGTGTCGTAAGTCCTTATGCGAAAAGGCGTTCCTGACAGCGCAACCGGCTCGATTCGGAGAACCGGCCATTGATTGTCTGACCGACCGGTCATATAATGAACAAAGGGTCATTCTCAATGAGGTGGCGGTCTCTGAAGACAGGAGCATGAGTACAATGGGTTGGCGCGCGAGGAAGCCGTGGCTTGGCGTGGTGTGGCTTGTGAGTCTTTGTTTTGCTGGCTGCAAAGATCAGCAAGCGGCTCCGGCCCCTCCTCCGCCAGAGGTGTCCGTAGTGACGGTCGAGCCGCAAGAGGTGGTGTTGACTTCGGAATTGCCCGGCCGTACCTCGGCCTACCTTGTTGCGGAGATCAGGCCGCAGGTCAACGGTCTACTTCAGAAGCGGCTGTTCACCGAGGGGGCCTTTGTCGAGGCCGGGCAGGAACTCTACCAGATCGATCCCGCGCCTTATCAAGCCGCTCTTGACAATGCAAACGCAAGCCTGCTCGTCGCCCGCGAGGCGGCCGACCGCGCGCGAGCGGGGTTGGCGGTGAGCACGGCCGATCTGAAGCGGCACACGGCCGTCCTGACGCTTGCGAAGACAAACCTGGAACGCTACGAGAATCTGGTCAAGACGAAGGCGGTTTCCGTCATGCAGCGCGACCAGGCGGCGACCGACGTCGACGTGGCCGAGGCCGGGCTGCGGACCGCCGAGGCCCAGGTGGAGTGCGACCGGGAGGCCATTGAGGCGGCAGAAGCCGCCATTCAGCAGGCGGAGGCCGCCCTGGAGACCGCCCGCATCAATCTGGGATACACCAAAATCACCGCGCCCATTTCCGGCCGTATTGGCCGATCCCAGGTAACCGAAGGCGCCATCGTCACGGCCTATCAGCCCGTGCCCCTTGCAACCATCCAGCAACTCGATCCTATCTACGTCGACGTGCCGCAATCCACTGCGGAACTGAATCGTCTCAGACGCAGTTTCGCCAGCGGCAGCCTCAAGGACGGGACGGATAAGGTGCGGATCATCATGGAGGACGGCACCGCGTATCCGTTGGAGGGATCGCTGAAGTTTCGCGACGTCACGGTGGACCCGACGACCGGGTCGATCATCCTTCGGATCGT
Organism: Thermoguttaceae bacterium; assembly: GCA_034005525.1. Taxonomy (GTDB): domain Bacteria; phylum Planctomycetota; class Planctomycetia; order Pirellulales; family Thermoguttaceae; genus PWXP01. The sequence goes on from JAVEUP010000193.1 coordinate 1,149, forward strand.
TGTTCCAAATCCGGACGGCATGCTACTGCCCGGCATGTTCGTTCGCGCGATTGTGGAAGAAGGGGTCCAAGATCAGGCCATTCTCGTTCCTCAACAAGCCGTGTCGCGCAGTTCGAAGGGAGATCCCGTCGCCCTGATCGTGGATGCCGAAGGAAAGGTCCAGCCGCGCAGCCTGACCACGGGCCGCGCCATTGGCAACCAGTGGCTCATTACATCTGGCCTGACTCACGGAGACCGGGTGATTGTGGAGGGAATCCAGAAGGCTCGGCCCGGAATGGTGGTCAAGCCTATTCCCTTTGACGTGACGCTGGCCGACGCAGCGGAATCTGCAGCCCAGACGGCTCAGGCAGGTCCGGGGCAGGCCGCAACCAAAGCGAATTAACGGAGGCGAGTGGTGTTATCGCGATTCTTTCTGGAACGCCCGGTCTTCGCCTGGGTCATCGCTATTTTCATTATGCTGTTGGGCGGGCTGGCTATTTACAACTTGCCCATTGCCCAGTATCCGCCCATTGCCCCGCCGGCCATTGCCATCAGTTGTTTCTATCCCGGTGCTTCAGCGCAGACGGTGGAAAACAGCGTCACGCAGATCATCGAGCAGAAGATGACGGGCTTCGACGATATGCTCTATCTGTCCGGTACGAGCGATTCGTCAGGGAGTTCACGCATCGAGTTGACCTTCCAGCCGGGAACAGATCCCGACCTGGCTTGGGCCAAGGTTCAGAACAAGCTCCAGCTTGCCATGGCCAGTCTGCCGGAGATGGTCCAGCGGTCGGGAGTCAAGGTCAGCAAGTCCACGCGGAACTGGTTGATCATGGTGGGGCTCGTTTGCGAAGACGGCAGCATGGACGGCAACGATCTTCGCGATTATGCCCAATCGAACCTTGAGAAGGTGCTGGCACGCGTTCCCGGCGTCGGTGAAGTCGAGGTATTCGGCACGCAGTACGCGATGCGGGTTTGGCTGAATCCGGAGAAGCTCACCGATTATCACTTGACGGTGGAAGACGTGATCGTTGCGTTGCGGGCGTACAACGTGGAGGTCTCCGCTGGTCAGTTTGGCGGAATTCCTGCGGTGGAAGGCCAGCGGTTGAATGCGTCCATTATTGTCCAGAACCTCCTCCAGACTCCCGAGGAGTTCGCCGCCATTCCGCTGCGCACCAACCCGGACGGCTCGATGGTGCGCGTCCGGGACGTGGGACGAACCGAGCTGGGCACGGAATCCTACGACATCCAAGGCCATTACAACGGCATGCCGAACGCCGTGATGGCCATCCGGCAGGCCCCCGGCGCGAACGCCCTGGATACGGCCAGCGCCGTCAGGTCGCGGATGGAGGAGATGAGCCGGTACTTTCCGCCGGGCTTGAAAGTCGTGTATCCCTACGACACCACTCCGTTCGTCCGCGTGGCCATTACCGAGGCCGTCAAGGCCCTGCTCCAGGCCATTGTGCTCGTGTTCCTGGTGATGTGGCTCTTCATGGGAAACATGCGCGCCACGCTCATTCCGACCATTGCCGTTCCGGTGGTGCTCCTGGGCACGTGCGCCGCGTTGGGGGCGTTTGGTTTCTCCATCAACATGCTGACCATGTTTGCCATGGTCATTGCGATTGGCCTGCTGGTGGACGATACGATCGTGGTGGTGGAGAACGTCGAACGTTTGATGAGTGAGGAGGGTATTTCACCGCGGGAAGCGACAGCGAAGTCGATGGACCAGGTCACGACGGCTCTGATCGGTTTTTCGCTGGTGCTTTCGGCCCTGTTCGGTCCCATGGCGTTCTTCAGCGGCTCCACCGGCATCATTTATCGCCAGTTCTCCGTGACCATCGTCACCTCCATGATCCTCTCGGTGGCGGTTGCCTTGATCCTCACGCCGGTGTTGTGCGCGTCGATCCTCAGGCCGGTCGCGAAAGGACACGAGGCGGCCGAAAACGCGATTTGGTTTCTGCGTCCTTTCTTTCTGTGGTTTGACCGTGCGTTCTACTGGTTCCGCGACGGCTTCGTGAAGCTTGTCGGATACGCGCTCGCCCGGAAGCTGCGCTTCGTGGCCGTGTACGTCCTGATTGTTGCCGGCCTCGGCTGGATTTTCATGCGGATGCCGACCGGCTATCTCCCGGACGAAGACCAGGGGATCCTGCTGGCCCAGATCATGCTTCCCACCGGCGCCACCCTGGAACAAACCCAGGTCATTGCCGATGAGGTGCAGAACCACTTCCTGGAAAACGAAAAGGAAGCCGTCGACTCGTGCATGACGATTGCCGGCATCGGCTTTTCCGGCAGGGCGCAGAACAATGGGATGGTGTTCATCAAGTTGAAGGACTGGAACCTGCGCGACCGGCCGGACTTGAGAGCCAAGGCGGTTGCGGGCCGCGCCATGATGAAGTTCTCGGAGTTCCGCAATGCACTGGTGTTCGCCTTTCCACCGCCTGCAGTCGCTGAAATGGGCAATGCCCTCGGTTTCGACTTTCAGTTGGTCGACCGCGGGGGCATCGGGCACGATGCATTGATGGCAGCACGCAACCAACTGCTCGGCATGGCGGCGCAAGATGCCCGGTTGGTGAGCGTCCGGCCCAACGGCATGGAAGACGTTCCGGAATACCGGATTGACGTCGACTGGGAGCAGGCGGGTGCGCAGGGCCTGCCCATCACCTCCATCCACAACACCATCTCGGCGGCCTTCGGCAGCGCGTACGTGAACGATTTCATCCAAGGCGGGCGAGTGAAGCGGGTGTTCGTTCAGGCCGATGCCCCCTACCGCATGCTGCCGAAAGACCTGGAGAAGATCTACGTCCGCAACACGGCCGGCAAGATGGTCCCCTTCGCTTCCTTTGCCTCCGGCCGCTGGACGACCGGGGCCCCCAGGTTGGAGCGGTTCAACGGCTTCCCGTCAATGAACATCTGGGGCGAGCCGACGCCGGGCAGAAGTTCCGGCGAGGCCATGCGGGCGATGGAGGAGATCACCGGCAGGCTTGCCGGCGGGGTTGGGTACGATTGGACCGGGCTCTCCTACCAGGAGCGGCAAGCGGCTTCCCAGACCGGGTTGCTCTATACTTTTTCCATCTTGATCGTCTTCCTGTTTCTGGCCGCTTTGTACGGCAAGTGGGACGTCCCCTTCGCGGTCCTGCTGATCCTCCCGCTGGGAGTCCTCGGCGGCTTCGCCGCTTCCTACCTGCGAGGATTGCCCAGCGACGTCTACTTCCAGATCGGATTGCTGAACACCTTGGGGCTGGCTACCAAGAACGCCATCTTGATCGTCCAGTTCGCCATGGCCGGAGTGGCCGGCGGCGCCGGATTGGCCGATGCATCGCTCCAGGCCGTGAAGCTCCGGCTTCGCCCCATTCTCATGACTTCCATGACCACGGGTCTGTCGGTACTCCCCCTGGCATTCGCGACCGGCGCGGGCGCAGGGGCCATGATCGCCATCGGCACGGCCGTGCTGGGCGGCATGATCACCGGGACCATCCTGGTGGTCTTGTTTGCGCCACTGTTCTACGTGATCGTTGAAACACTATTTGGCCGCGGTGCGCACCGCCAGTCTGCATGATCTGCGGCCCACCCCCAATTCAGACATATAATGAGTGCATGGTCACCGCAACCCGATTGATGAGTTCGCGGCGACGCACCGGCCAAGAATCCGAGGAACACGCATGGCTCGACTGATGGATCAACATGCGACCCTAATGCGGGACGGCATCTACGACGCGGCCGTCACCGTCCTGGACCGCGACGGTCTCGACGCCATGACCATGGAACGCGTGGCCGAAGAGGCCGGCGTGGCCAAGGGAAGTCTGTACAACTATTTCCAGAACAAGACCGACCTGTTGAAGTTCGTTCATGAGAGAACCCTCGAACCATTGCGGCAGGAGGCACAGGAGATTCTCGATACGGAGGCTGCGGCTCTCGAGAAACTCAAGGCGTTCATCGCACTGTGCTTCAGGTACATGGAGGAACGCCGGGGGCTGTTGAACTTCCTTTTTAACGAGCATGCCATCCACAAGTTCGTCCGCGCGCCGAGGACGGAAGGAGGCCGCTACCTGGCGACAATCATACGGCAGGGGATTAAGGAGAAGACTTTGCGTCCTGTCGAACCGGAGTTCCACGGCACGCTGCTGTTCGGCGCTATTCGCCAGGTCTTGGAGGAACAACTTGCCAACGATAAGCCATGGGCAGTGGAAGACATGACCAATGGGGTCGTACGGTTTTTCCTCGATGGCGTGAAGTGTCCAACCAGCAGCCCAGTGGGTTGAACCACGTTTAGAGCATTACCAACCACGCCCTTCGTTCCTCAGGGACGTGCCACCCTACCACCAGAAGAACTTGTCCCACGCGGGGACGGTGCCGCTGAAGGACAGGAGATGGTCGGGTTCAGGCCGCAGGCTGAGTTGCCTCTCTGGCACTTCCCACGGGATGGGCGTGCTGCGGGCACACGACGCCAGCTCACTTCCGGTTGCGTGCCTCGGCGGCTTCGAGCTGGTGCAACAGGTCCTGGTAGTTGGCCAGGCAGGCGTCGACGGCGCCGTGCAGTTGGCTCAGGCCGCGGTGCTGGTGGGTTGAGGCGGCCAGCAGGGGTTCAAGCCATGTTTGCATGATCTTGAACTGGTTGCGAACGACGTCCAGCAATTTGCGATCGTTCATGACCGGCAGGACCTTCTCCGCGATCCGGTTCATGTTGCGGTAGCTGCCCTGCAACAGGAACGGCGGCTCGGTGCGGTAGGCGTCGGCCTGGGCGGCGGAACGGATGTATTCGCGATGCAAATTGCGATAGTCAAGATGGCATAGAATGCGCAGGTGGGGGGGAGTGCGGGCCAAACCTGCGCGGAGTGGTGGTAACCGGTTTGGCCTGATCACGGTACTTCTGTCGAGGGGCAAGAGCATGCGCGCCTTTCGGGCAGAATCGTGCAATCGTCGCTGCGGGCCACGGCACCGGACGGGAAACCGGCGCTAGCCCGCTGGCCCGGATTATCCATGTAGGGTGAGACAAGGTCGCGTGAGTTCGTGGTGGGCCTGCGCAAGCCACGCCCGGGGTGGTTTGCACGCCGTGCGCTGGAAGCAGGCCCGGCCAAGCGATCGAAGGCCCACCAGGATATTGGCTTACTTGTCACCATCCCACATCGTCATGAATAATTCGGGTTAGCTCCACGGGGCCGGCGGCTTGTGAAAGCCGGGGCAGCTTGTTAGAAAAGGAATCATGGCGCGGGCACCGGCCGCGACGCTGGCAGGTTGGGCAAGGCTGGGAACGGACGGCAAACTCATGGCACTGGTTACGTTGCGAGTACTGGACGGGGCCGATCGCGGTCGCACCTTCGAGGAAGTTCCCACGCCGCTGACCATCGGGCGTGAGGATGGGAACGCGGTCCAGCTTAACGACGAGCGGGTGAGCCGGTTCCACTTGAAAATCCAGGAAGATCACGACCGAATCGTACTGACGGACCTTCAGAGCACCAACGGCACGAAAGTCAACGGCGAGAGCGTGCAGTTGTGGATCCTGCGGCCTGGCGACGTGTTCACGGTCGGCCGCACGCTGCTGCTGTTTGGCTCTCGCGAGGAGGTTGCACGGCGGCTGGCCGCCCTGCGGAAGGGCGAGCCGGATTCGGGCATCCACCTGGCGATCGACGACCTGGAGGACCCCACCGAGTCGGTGCCCCTCGAGTTCGAGTTGGGCTACGGCGACGATCCCGACGTACAGGCCACGCTGCACACGCTCCTGCCCCCGGAACTGCCGCCGAACCTCGACCCCGGCCAGGCCGCGCAACTGGCCGAATTGCTCTACTACATCCACCTGCGGCTGCGCGGACTCATCCATTCGGCCCGGGCGAAAGGGAAATCCGACCGGATCACCCTCGAACCGCGGCAGTGGCAAAACATACTCGACCTTCAAGATCGGATTGCCGGTTACCTTCGGGCGATCGGCGAGCCGGGAGACTGATTCCACCATGAGCACGGACGCCTTCACCCACTTGCACTGCCACAGCCACTACAGCTTGCTCGACGGGGCCGGTACGATTGCACGGCTGCTGGATCGCGCCGGCGAATTGGGCATGACCGCCCTGGCGCTGACCGACCATGGGAACCTGCACGGGGCGGTCGAGTTCTATCGTGCGGCGAAGGAGCGCGGCATCAACCCGATCATCGGCTACGAAGCCTACATCGCTCCGCAAAGCCGGCTCCAGAAGGACGCTTCCGGCATGAAGGACGCCAGCTTCCACCTGACGCTCCTTGCCCGGAATCAGACCGGGGTCCGCAACTTGCTGAAGCTGGCCTCGGCCGCGTTCACCGAGGGCTTCTACTTCCGGCCGCGGATCGACAAGGAAATCCTCGAAGCTCACAACGAGGGGCTTATCTGCCTTAGCGGGTGCGTCTCCAGCGAAATCAACCGCATCCTGATCGACGGGCAGCCCAGCGCCGTGAAGCGGGCAGAAGAGGTGGCCGCCTGGTTCCATCGCGTGTTCGGCGAGCGGTACTTCATCGAAATCCAGAACAACGGGCTGGAGGTGCAGCAGATCGCCCTGCAAGGCGCGTGCGAATTGGCCGATCGGATGGGTATCCCCCTGGTCGCCACCAGCGACGTCCACTACGTACGGCAAAGCGACGCCGGCGCCCAAGATATCCTGCTATGCGTCAACACCGGCAAATTCCGCACCGACCAGAAGCGCATGCGCATGGAAAGCGACCAGTTCCACTTGCGCAGCCCGCAGGAGATGTACGACGCCTTCCCCGGCCGGGCCGACGCCGTGCGGCGCAGCCAGGAGATTGCCGACTCGGTCGATATCGAGCTGGAGCTTGGGCAGCGGCATTTCCCGGTGTTCACGCCGCCGGAACAGAAGACCTCCGAACAGTATTTGCGGCAGTTGTGCATCAAGGGCCTCAAGGAACGCTACGCCAATGATGCCGAGCGCTGCCCCGGCGGCGAACTTTCCGAGGAGGTCATGGCGCGGCTCGACCGCGAGTTGGGCGTCATCGAGAAGCTCGGCTTCCCGAACTACTTCCTCATTGTGTGGGATTTCGTGAACTTCGCGCGCGAGCAGGGCATTCCGGCCACGGCCCGCGGGTCGGGCGTCGGGTCGCTTGTTTCGTACTCGCTGTATCTCAGCCACGTTTGCCCGCTGAAGTACGACTTGCTGTTCGAGCGGTTCCTCGACGAGAGCCGGCGCGAGGCGCCCGACATCGACATCGACTTCTGCCAGCAGCGGCGTGCCGAGGTCATTCAGTACGTCAAGGACCGGTACGGCGTGGAGAACGTGGCACAGATCGGCACGTTCGGCACACTGCAAGCGAAGGCGGCCATTCGCGACGTGGGCCGGGCGATGGGCATGCCCATTAGCCGCGTCGATTCCGTCGTGGCCCTGGTGCCGCCGGTGCTGAACATCAAGCTGGAAAAGGCGCTGGAAACCAGCGATCAGCTTCGTGAAGCGTGCGACAAGGACCCGCAGGTGCGCGATCTGATCGGTTTCGCACGGCAAGTCGAAGGACTCGCGCGGAATATCGGCACGCACGCCGCCGCCGTCGTGATCGCCGACCGGCCGCTGACCGACTACGTGCCCTTGCAGCGCATCACCGGCAAGGAAGAGATCATCACGCAGTGGTCGATGAACGACGTCGAGCGGGCGGGCCTGCTGAAGATGGACTTCCTCGGGCTGCGCAACCTGACGATCCTTGCGAAGGCGGTCGAACTGGTCGAGCAGATGACCGGCCAGCGGATCGACCCGTACGGCTTCCCGCTGGAAGACCAGGCCACGTTCGATATCTTCTGCCGCGGCGAGACGAAGGGCGTGTTCCAGTTCGAGAGCGGCGGCATCCGCGAGCTGCTCCAGCGGATGAAGCCCGACCACTTCCGCGACATCATCGCCACGAACGCCCTGTACCGGCCCGGCCCGCTCGAAGGCGGCATGGTCGACGACTACATCCAGGTGAAGCACGGCCGCCGCAAGCCCGAGTACAAGCACCCGGTTATGAAGGAGGTGCTCGAGGAAACGCACGGCGTGATGGTGTACCAGGAGCAGGTCATGCGCATCCTCAACCGGCTCGGCGGCATCCGCCTGGCCGACGCCTACTCCTGCATTAAGGCCATCAGCAAGAAGAAGCTCGAACTGATCGCCAAGTTCCGCCAGGAGTTCATCGCCGGCGCAGGTGAAAAAGGGCTCGCCAAGAACGAGGCCGATGACCTGTTCGGGCTGATCGAGAAGTTCGCGGGCTACGGATTTAACAAGTGTGTGGCCGGCGATACGGTTATCCTCGACGCGACGACAGGAGATCGAACCACCGTCGAGCGGCTGTTCCACGACAGGGGCCCCTTCAACATTCACGCCCTCGGTGAAGATGGGCGGCTGCGGGTCCGCAAGGTGACCGACGTTGTATGGAACGGTCGGAAGCCAGTCTACGAAGTGACCACCGCGCAGGGCAAGCGGCTCGTGGCCACGGGCAATCACCCGCTGCGCACACTCAAAGGCTGGCGGTTGCTGAGCGAGTTGCAGCCGGGCGACGCCGTCGCCTCGCCGCGCCGGCTTTCCGTGGCAAATGGGCATCGCTGGCCCCGTCATCAGGTGCTGCTTCTGGCGCACCTGCTGGCCGAGGGCAATACGTGCCACCCTACGTGCCTCTACTTCTACAACAACGACCGGCGACTCATTGACGAGTTCGTCGAGGCCGCCGAGTTGTTTCCCGAGTCGGTCGCCCGCGTAACCGGGCGGCGGGGCCGCTTCGAGGTGTGTATCGGCCGGGGCGAGGAAACGCGGTTCCCCGCGGGCCACACCCCTTGGAACGCCGGGGGCGCCGCGGTGGCCGTCAAGGCGCCGCCAAAGCGCAGCGGCGCGTTCCGCTGGACGGAACAACTGGGACTGATCGGCTGCAAGGCCGGCCGGAAGTTCGTGCCGCCGGAAGCGTTCCGGCTTGCCGACGATCAGATCGAACTGCTGCTCGGCAGGCTTTGGGCCGGCGACGGCTTTGTCGGCGCCGCCGGGCAAATGCCATATTATGCCACCGCGTCGGCCCAGCTTGCCCGCGACGTACAGACCCTGCTGTTACGGATAGGGATTGTGGCCGGCATCCATGCCAAGACCATGCGGTACGTTTACAACGGGCAGCCGCGCGAGGCCCGGGGTTACACGGTCCACCTCGTCGGCGAGGACTCAATCAATGCGTTCCTCGACCGGGTTGCAGGCCATGTCCTCGGGCGTGAACAGCAGGTGGAAGCCTACCGGCAATACGTCGCGCAGTGCGGGACGGCACGATCCAGCAAAGACACCATTCCTGCCGAAGTCAGTCGCTGGGTCGACGACGATCGGCGCAGCGCCGGCCTCGGCTGGCGCGATCTGGAAGCCCGAAGCGGTGTGTCGGTCCGGGAATTGGTCCGCAAGAATCCTTCTGCCAAGCGCGGTTTCCGCCGGGAAACGATTGCACGGCTCGCACGGTTCTTCGGCTCGCAACGTTTGCAGCAGGTTGCCGAATCCGACGTCTTCTGGGATCGCATCGTGTCCATCGAGCCGGCCGGCGTGACCGATACGTACGACCTGACGGTCGAGGGAGATCACAACTTCGTCGCCGATGGCCTTATCGTCCACAACAGCCACTCAACGGCTTACGCCCTGATTGCCTACATGACCGCTTACCTGAAGGCGCACTACCCGGTGGCCTTCATGGCGGCGTTGCTTTCCAGCGATATTCCAGGGCGGAACTTCAAGCGGAAGGACTCGGTGGTCGAGCACCTCGATGACTGCAAGCGGATGGGCATTACGGTGCTGCCGCCCGACGTGAACCGCTCCGAGGCCGAGTTCGCCGTCGACGGGCAGAACATCTGCTTCGCCCTTTCGGCCATCAAGGGCTGCGGCGCCGGCGCAGCCCGCGCCATCGCCGACGAGCGGCGCCGGGGCGGGCCCTACCACAGCCTGTTTGACTTCTGCGAACGGCTCGACCCCGGCACGGTCGGCCGCGCGGCCATTGAAACCCTCGTGAAGGCAGGTGCGTTCGACTCGCTCGGCGGCAACCGGGCGCAGCAGTTCGCCGCCATCGACCGGGCGCTCCAGTCGGGTGCGTCGGCCGCGGCCGACCGGCGCAGCGGGCAGCTTGGCCTGTTCGGCGACGACGATGCGTCCGAAGAAAGCGGCGCGGCCAGCCTGCCCGAGCTGCCCGAGTGGGACGACCGCCAGCGACTCGCCCACGAGAAAGAGGTTCTGGGTTTCTATCTCTCCCAGCATCCGCTCCAGGAATATGAGGAGACATTTGCGACGTACCGTTCGCACCGCACCAGTGAGTTGGGCAAGCTGGCGCCGAGAGCCGAGGTATTCCTGGGCGGCATGCTGGCGGCGCTGAAGTACTCGCACACGAAGAACCCGCAGCCGGGCAAGCCGTCGCGGTACGTGATGTTCGACCTGGAAGACACCGACGGGCTGGTGCGCTGCATTCTCTGGCCCGACAAGTTCGTCGAGTACGGCGAGATGGTCGAGGCCGACGCCATCCTCATGGTACGCGGCAAGGTCGACAAGCGGCCGGACAGCGAGGAGGCCACGCTCATTGTGGACGAATTGATCCCGCTCGACCAACTCGCGGCGCGCTATACGCGAGGCGTGGCCATCCGTTTGTACGAGGAGCAGCACGGGGAGCGGGTGGTGGAGCAGCTTCACGAGATTCTTTGCGGCTACCCCGGCACGCGCGAGTTGAACCTGGTCATCTACTTGCGCGACGGCAGCCGCGTCCCCTGTTCCTGCCGCGACGTCCGGGTCGAGATCAACGCCGAGATGCGTCGGCGCGTGGAGGAGTTGCTCGGGCCCGGCAATTTCCGGCTCATCGCCTCGCCTCCCCGCCCCGCTCCCGCCCATGCCGGCGCCAAGCGCGGCGGCTCGAACTGGGGCGGCAACGGCCGGCGGCGGAAGGCGAAGTGACGGCGCTTCGCAACCGTTCGCGGGGCGACTGTCCCACTTTTTCGCGGCACAAAGGGGACATCACTGATTACTGGTGCGACGGGAACCGGCGTCGTAGGCGAAGGTAGCGACCATATCGGTATTGTAGTCGATCTCGCCAAGCTGGTCACGGGCAGTATATTGCCGCGCGACTTCTGAGCCGTCCGGGTAGGTGATGCCAGTGCCCTTGCTCTTCCCGCCCCCGCCGGCCCCGTGCCGGCGGAGCGAGTGATTGGCCACTACAAGCGGCCACCAGCGCCCCCATTCCCCCGTCGCAAGGCCGCCGCCTCCGGCGGCGGCCTTGCGACGGGGGGGCGTTTCGGATGAATCCTGCCTGTAGCTGACCAGTCATGATACCGGCCGGGGCAGGCCCGGCGGGGAAAAGAGGCGAGGTAATCCGAGGTTGCCGGAAAGGAACCCTTCTGGTCCGTGGCCACCTCCACGCGCCCGGCCAGGTCGTACGCGAACTCCTTCTTGTCGTAGTCGGCGTCGCCGATCTGGCTGGCCGGGTTGTGCCCCGGCAGCGCCTCGGTGAGCGTCAGGTTCCGCACGTCGTACGTCCAGGCGGTCGGCCGGTACGGCGACTGGTTCTCCGCGTCGGTCAGGTGCCGCAGGTTCGAGTTCTCGTCGAACCGCCACGTGGTGACGCCTGCAAGGCGGTCGGTCTCGCTCGTGCGTCGATCCCGCGCGTCGAACGCCGAGCTGGCCGATTGGCCCTTGGCATCCGTCGTACCGACCACGTTGCCGTGTGCGTCATAAACCGTCTGCCGGTTCTTCCCTTCCGCCTGCTCCTGCGTATCGGCCATGCTGACCGCCCGATTGCGGGCGTCGTACGTGGCGTTCCGCCCCCCAGAGTGCAAACCGCAAGCCTGACACCGATCGTCCTACCAGCTTACTACCTACTATCGGCCTGACCCCGAGGCACTGCAAGCCTGATACCGATCGTCCTCCACCCGGTCCAGGTTCTTGTCGATCCATGCGACTACACAATTCCACACAGCACAGAATCGCTCAGAACCAGCTTCCACGTTCTTCGCCGCCGGCTGCCGTTCCCAGCTCTCTAGGTGCACCTTCGTTGTGCCGTGGCTGATCTCAACGACCCAATAGGACACGTCCGGGTAAACGCGCCGGGTCTCGGACAGCGGTTGCCGGAATAGATCAAACGATTCAAGTGATCGCACGAGGCCCACCGTCTGCGACTGGTCAATTCTGCTGGTCGGAAATGAATCCTTTTCATCCGCCGACTCACTTGACTGGACAGACTTTCCATCCGGCCAAACGGCAAGGATCAGCTTAACACGTTTCCACGCTGATTGACGTTCCTTGAGAACCTCCGAAAACCGCAGCCTGCCCTCCACGGTCTCGGTATTCCAATCCTCACTGAACATCTCGCCTATTGGTTCGTCTGGGCTTCTAACCAAGTACATGGCGCAAAACGGCACCTCGGAGTGGGGGTCGCGCCCCTCTTGCTCACGCCACACCTTCCATGTTGACATGATAGTACGCCGATTGCTGACGGGACTCTTCGTGCAGGGAATTGCCCTCTGCTGCCCAGCAGGAGACTGTGAGCCAGGTGATTCTTCACAGTGCCCGCCACGGCCGAACGAGACCAAGGCAAGAAGTACGCACCATACGCCACGCAACCATACTCTGTTTCGTTCCATTCGGATTGCTCCCAACATATCAAGCCACGAGATGAGGGGCTTGTCCACAAGAAGGGCATCACGCCAGCTTGGCGTGTCGTTCTCATGGTGTCTCGGTCTTGTATTTCTTCTCGCAGTCGAGCGCCTTCATCTGGGATTCTTGGTTCTCGACCCAAACATCCACGCCCCACTCGCACTGCTTATCCCCCTGGCAGTCCTTCTTGCTGCCCCTGAGGCATTGAAGGGATGTAGCAAGTGCGCTACATTCAGACTTGTCCTGATCCCAATCTTCGGGACACTTTGGGAAGCCGCCATCTGGCCTACCCTCACACGCGGCGTCGGGCATGTCACCGGCGTGGCTATCCTCGTGTTCCAATGCGCACTTCTTGCTGATCGCCTGCAATGCACCACCAATCTTCTTAATCAACGGAAGCTCGGACGCCCACTCGCACGATACTTTCTGGCCTTGGCAACAAGCCACCGTTCCACTGTATCCCCGTTTCAATCCTTCGATTGACTTCCGTGCTGCGGCGCAGCAAGCAGAAACTTGCTCCTGTGTCCGCTACGTAATTCTTGCCGATTTCTTGGGTTTTAGTGGTAGGGTAATGAACCTCCATTTCGTGGATAAATAGCCGTGCTCGACGAGAGCGCGGCGGATAACGCGACGATGCTGGGCGGCCGTGTCGGCCGCGGTCAACGGGACTTGGGATGTCGATTCCGTGTCTTGGTGTATTTGAACCGCCAGATTCTCGGCTGTCAAGCGGAAGCCGTCACGCTCCGACTCGCTGATCGGCGCGCGCGATTCCCACCGTTCAAGCGGCGTCGGGCGGCCGTGGCCGTCCGGGTAGTGGAAGGCGTTGCTCTGCCGACGCGCCGCCTCCACGTCGTCCGAGGTCCAGAAGCCTGCATGGCCCGCCAGGGCGGCCTGGTGATGCGTGCGGGTGCTGTTCTCCGGCGATTTGGGAAGTGATCTTTCGCCCGTCCTGGCCGGCCCGCGGCCCGCGCCCAATGCCGACGCCGTATTCATTGAGGCCACGTACGGCGCGAC
>JAVEUP010000029.1:0-55723 GCA_034005525.1 Thermoguttaceae bacterium
CTGTTGACGCCCACCGCGCCGCGTTTGACCGTGAGAGTGTCCGTCACGGTCAGATTACTGACCCTGTTGATGTTGGGGTCGGTCACGGAGGAATCCATCATCAGGTTGCGGACGGTTTCGGCATAGTTGGGCCCGCCCGTGCTGAACCGGCCTGCGCCGCTGACGGTGACGTCCGACGTATCGGCGATCTGGTTGGCAGCATTAAGGGTCAGCGTGCCGCCCGTGACGTTGATATTGCCCGCGACGGCATTGACGCCTGCCGTCTTGCCGAGGGCCAGCGTTCCACCGCTGACGGTGGTCAGCCCGGTGTACGTGTTTTCATTCGATCCGGAGAAGGTGAGCGTGCCGCCGCCGGTCTTAGTCAACCCGCCGTTCTGGATGGTCGGGCTGATGGTCGTGGTGCCGCCGGTGACGTTAAAGGTGCGGGTGGCCCCCTGGAGGTCGAGCAATCGGGGAGCGTTCAGCGTGAGATAGTCGAGGCTATTTGTACCGCTGCCGGTGAAATCGCCGCCGAGGTTCACCTGGGCTGTCTCGGCCGACCCTATCCCGCCCCAGCCGAATCGCAGCGTGGCGCCGGACATGGTCAACCCGCCGCTGCCGACGTTGAAGATCGTGGGGGCCGTGTCTGCGGCCATTTCGATGCGGCCGCCGCTCATGTTGACCGTGTTCGCGGTCGTGTCGGTGTTGCTGTTCAGACCCACCACGCCGTTGGTGACGGCCAATGTCCCGGTGATGGTCATGTTGCTGACACGGTGGTTGCCGGGGTTACTGTAGGACGAGTTGAGCGTCACGTTCCTGACGGTTTCAAGTCGCGCATTATTGTTGAAGTTGGCCGAGCCGTTGACGGTGATGTCCGACGCATCGGCAATCTGGTTGTCTGCGCCGAGGTCCAAGGTGCCGCTGTTGACGACGATTTCGCCCGCGACGGCGTTGACACCCGCCGTCTTGTTGAGGATCAGCGTTCCACCGTTGACGGTGGTCAACCCGGTGTAGGTGTTGGCGGCCGGGCCGGAGAGAATAAGAGTCCCGTCGCCGGTCTTGGTCAGCCCGCCGTTCTGGATGGTCGGTTGGACGGTCGTGGTTCCGCTTGTGACGTCGAAGGTGCGAGTGGCGCTCTGGAGGTCGAGCAACCGCGGCCCGCTACTGTTCCGAGTGCTGATACTCGCCGTGCCGCTGCCGGTGAAGTTTCCCCCGAGGTTGATCAGTGCCGTGGACGCTTCGCCGCTATAGCCCAGCCGCAACTCGCCTCCCGACATCGCCAGTCCCCCACTGCCGATGGAAAAGGTGGAGTCCGCGGCATTGGCAGCCACGGCAAGAACGCCACCGGTCAACTCGACCGCGTTGGCTTGCGCGGAGCCGCCACTGCCGACCACGACGTCGCCTGCCGTTACCTTCAATGTCCCGCCAACGTTCAGGTTGTTGATCAGGTGCCATGAATAGCCCGACACGGTCGGCGCCGAGTTGATCGTGAGGTTGTTGACGGTCTCCGTTTGGCTGTTGTACCAGACACCCGAGTCCACGGTTATACTGGACGAATCGGCAATCTGGTGGGCGGCGCCAAGACTTACCCTGCCGCCGTTGATCAGAATGTCGCCTGCGATGGCGGTTGCTCCGCCCGACTTGCTCAGCGTCAGCACTCCGTCGCTGACAGTGGTCAGGCCGGTGTAGGTGTTTGAACTGGAGCCGGACAGGGTGAGCGTGCCGGCGCCGGTTTTGGTGAGAGCCAGCGCGCCGGCGCCCCCGTCCCGCAGCACGCCGGCGAAGGTGTTGGCGGCGGCGTTGTTCACGCTCAGCGTGGCTGTGCCGGCGGCGTTGTTTTCGACAATGGACGTGCCCACGGTGCCTCCGGTGGACAGGCCGGAAACGGTGACGCTGTGGCCGGCCAGTTGCAGCGTTTTGGTGTTCGAGTTGGAACTGAAGCTTACCGCGACCGGCGCAGTGCTGTTCAGCGCGCCGGCGTTGGCAAGCCTCAGAGTGCCGTTGTTGATCGTCGCTGCGCCGGTGAACGTGTTCTCGCCGCCAAGGACCAGGGCGCTTGTGCCCGCCTTGGTGAAGCCATACGCGTTGCCGTCGTCGCCCAGCGCGCCGTCGAAGAACACCGTGGAGCCGTTGGTGGTAAGCGTGCGAGTCCCGGTGAGCGTCAGCGGGCCGGTGAACGTGAGATCGTGCGTGTTGCTGGTCTCGCCGAACGTGAAGCTGCCGTCAAGCCTCACGGCGTTGCCAATCGTGATGGCTCCGCCCGAAGTGGGTCGCAGCAGACCGGACGTGAGGATAAGCGTTCCTGTGCCGAAGGGCCCGGACGTAAGATTGCCCGACGAGGCCGATCCGGTCGAACCGACCGTCGGGACGGCGTAGCCGGTGATCGTCATATCGCCGGTATAGGTGTGCTGCCCTCCGAACACCCAGTTCCCGCTGGCGAGATTGACGCTGAGCGTCCCGCCGTTCTCGCTCACCACGCCGTTGAGCCGTCCCCAGTTTCCCGAGCCGTCCAGCGTGAGCACGCCGTTGCCCTGCACGGCGCTATTGACCGGGCAGTCGCCGGCTGCCGGGTTGTGGGTGAACGTGGCTCCGCCGGAGAATTGCAGAATGCCTCCGTTGACGCTGACTGTCCCTTCTTCAAATCGCAGGCCGCCAATCTGGTGTGTGCCGCTAACGCTGACCGTGAAAGTGCCTGTGGCATTGCCGCCGGCCGAGAACACCGCGACAGAACCCGGTTGCCAGGCGCCGATCGTGTCGCCGGTGCCGCCGTCGCCGCCGGTAGAATCCGTGTTCCAGTAAGTATTCGTGTCGTTCCATGTGCCCGCTGCCGTCGTGCTGCCGCTCGCTCCGGGATCAGTACCATTAATATCCCAGAAAAGTTCCTGCGACTGGGCCAAGACGCCACCGGCAAGCATCGCGAACAGGATCGCCACACATGAAACGAAACGCAGGACTCGCGCTGGACAGAAACGGCAAGTCTTCTGACGGCTCTTCCGGTTCCAGGTGCAGAACTGCCTGGCGCGTGGGTGAACCCGGATGCTGAGACATCCGGAACCACCCACCCTACGTCTTGTCACCACCGGTTCGCACCCAAAAACGGAAAAGCCCTTCTGACTAATGCGAAAGCATTGGACGAGGCGCATCATCGTTATTCACCTGACCGACTGGCGGAGAATCCAGTGAGAAGGATCAACTCCCATACACCTTCGATTCTCCACCGGACAGGGATCATTGTCAAGCACTTCTGCCAAATTTCTGGGAGTACTGCGAGGTCCAAGACGAATGGGTAAGGTTCATATCTTCGGCCGACGCCTTTCCCGGGCGGCAGCCGGCTGACTCGCAGAAGGGATCGGCCCCCCGAGGTTTGTACCCCCCTAATGGGTATTTGGCGAGTTTGGCCACCGCGCCTATCAGCGGGCTTGCGGCGGGCATGCTACCCCGCCGTTGGAGTTCACGCTCTTACGTGCCGGATTCTGCCCATACCTGCTTTGCACGCCGCGCGCTTGAAGCAGGGCCCGGCCGAGCGACCGCAGGCCCACCAGGGTCTTGGCTTGCTTGTCACCACCCTGCATCGTCGTGAATAAGCCGGGCTAGGACGGCGCCCGGGCTCCCTATCTCCCCGGCACGCTGCCGCTGTCTCCGGCGGCAGCGTGCAAGAGGTTCGGGTGACCCCACCCCCCCCTTGCCGACTGACCATTACTCCATGCGGGGTGAGCCCGCAGGCGGGCCTTTGCTGACGCCGAACGTGCCAGAACATCTTGCCGCACACCCGGGCGCGGTCTTGACTCCATGCAGTTTGCTTTCCTTGGTATAATGGAACTCTAGGGGTGACTCGATTCATCGGCCAGCGTCCGTAGGTCTTGTTACGGCTGGCTGCCGATACCGGAGCCTATGGGCGGCTGCGAAGATAGGGACGTGCCATCTGGAGGGATAAAAGTATGGCCGATAAGAGGCAACGATCGGTCGGGAACAGTCGCTGGGGTTTCGCCTTGCGCTGGCTGTTGATCGTGTTTGCGCTGGCCGGGGTCCTATTGTTCGGGCTTTGGCTGTTTTGGCCCGGGCTGTCATTCTCCGCCCAGAACGGCGGGCCGATGGTCCACGTGGTAACGCGGTCGAATTTCGTCAATGAGATCACCGAACGCGGCGAAGTGGAAAGCGCCAGCAACGTCGAAATCCGTTGCGAAGTGAAGGCCAAGGGGGCCGCCGGCACAACCATTCTCGAAATCGTTCCCGAAGGCACGTATGTTCAACAGGGCGACGTGCTCGTCCGGCTCGACAGTTCCGCCCTGGAAGACGACCGAACCAAGCAACAGATCGTCGTCAATTCCAGCGAGGCCGGGGTGATCAAGGCCCGCAACACCTACGAAACCGCGCTGATTGCGAAACAGGAATACGTCGAGGGCCAGTTCCTGCAGGAGGTACAGAACATCCAAAGCCAGATTTTTGTGGCCGAGGAGGATTTGCGGCGTGCCGAGGAATACCTCAATTACAGCAATCGGCTGGCGGCCAAGGGGTACGTAACGGCCCTCCAGCTCGAAGCCGACCGGTTTGCCGTCGAGAAGGCCCGCAACCAGCTTGAGATGGCCCAAACGAAACTTCGCGTGCTCCAGGAGTTTACCCGGGCCAGAATGCTCAAACAACATGAAAGCGACATCGCGACTTCCAAGGCAAGCTACGAGGCCCAGATGGACTCGCACCGTCTCGACATAGAACAACTTGAGCTGATTGAAGAGCAGATTGAGAAATGTACGATCGTTGCGCCCGAGCAGGGTCAGGTGGTTTATGCCAACCAGTCGAATCCCCGCAGCGGGCAGGAGGTGATCATTGAAGAGGGCGAGAGCGTGCGCGAGGGCCAGGTGATTATTCGCCTGCCGGACCCGAAGCGAATGCAGGTGAAGGCCAAGATCAACGAGGCACGCATTTCCCAGGTCGCGGAGACTATGGTGGCCTTTATCCGGCTCGACGCGTTTGCCGATCGCGAACTCACCGGGCAGCTAACCAAGGTGAACGAGTACCCCGAGCCGACCTCGTGGCACTCGGCAAATATCAAGGAATACGGCACGACAATACGCATTGACGGCTCGCCGCCCGGGTTGCGCCCCGGCTTGACCGCCGAGGTCAAGATCCTCATCGAAGAAATCCCCAACGTGCTCCAGCTTCCCGTGCAGGCTGTTTTCGAGCACGGCGGAAAGTATTACTGCATTCTATCCACGCGCACGGGTCTTCAGCTCCGCGAGTTGACCATTGGCTCGACGAATGACAAGACGGTTGTGATCAAGGAGGGCGTGGTGGAGGGCGACCGCGTGATTCTCAACGCGGCGGCACACCGCGAGAAGCTGACCCTGCCGGATTTGCCGCCCGAGGCCGAACGCCCCGCGTCGGGCGGAAGACCCTTGCCGCGAGCAACGCCCGCTCTGCCGGGCGGCGATGACGATTCCAATGGGCCGAGCCAGAATGGTGCCCGGCGCGGCAAGGAACTGGGCGAACGATCACCGGGAGCCCGGGAATCGGGCAACCGGGAGCCTGACCGACAAGGCGCCGGCGGCGGTGCCCCCAATATCGACGCCATCGTCGAGCGGGTGTTTGCCCGGGCCGACGCCAACGGCGACGGACTGCTTGAAGGCGACGAGATTCCCCAGCCGATGCGCGCGCATGTGGCCGACGCCGACCGCAACGGCGACGGAAGGCTGGATCGCGCCGAGCTGAAGGCCGCCATGTCGAAAATGGCCCCGCCAAGGCCGCAGAACCGGTGAGGGACTCTGCCTCCTGTGCTTGCCTGACGATTGAAAGCCCTATGAAATACGCAGCACGTTGCGAAGCCCTTACCCGCGAGTACCACCTCGACGGCGGCACGGTGCGCGCGCTGCGCGGAGTGGACCTGGACGTGCCCGAAGGCGATTTCGTCGCCATTATGGGCGCCTCGGGCTCCGGCAAGAGCACCTTGCTGAACCTGTTGGGCTGCCTGGATCATCCCTCCTCCGGCCGCATCCGGCTGGGCGAGGAAGACATCACCCTGGCCGACGACGACCGGCTGAGCGAAATCCGCGCGTCCAGCATCGGATTCGTCTTTCAGTCCTACAACCTCATTCCGCAGCTAACGGTCATCGAGAACATCGAAGTGCCGCTCTACTACCAGGGCAAACTGGCATCTGAGGACCGGAAGCGCTGCCGCGACCTGGCCGAACTGGTCGGCCTGGGCGACCGGCTCGGACACCGCCCCACGCAACTTTCCGGCGGGCAGCAGCAGCGGGTGGCAATCGCCCGCAGCCTGGTGAACGACCCGTACTTCATGCTGGCCGACGAGCCCACCGGCAACCTTGATTCGGTCACCACGGAAGATATTTTGAACTTGCTCGAAACGCTTAACCGCGAAGGCAAGACCATCATCATGGTAACCCATGAACCCGACGTCGGTCAGCGTGCCAAGCGCATTGTGCGACTGAAGGACGGCCTGGTTCAATCGGACAAACTCGTCGTGAAAGAACAGGGGGATAAGGAATAGGGGGATTCTGTACGGTGGGCATTGCCCGCCACCGCCCGCCTCGATTCCGCCAACTCATTGCCATGCTCCGACTCTGGCTCCGAACCCTGCAACTTGGCGTGAAAAGCCTCTCGCTGCACCTGATGCGGTCGCTGCTGACCGTGTTGGGTATCTTTATCGGCATTGCCAGCGTCATTTGGCTCCTGGCGATCGGCGAGGGGATCAGCCAGAAGGCGCAGGAGCAGATTGAAGGCCTGGGGGCGAACAACGTGATCGTCCGCTCGATCAAGCCGCCCAGCGAGACGACCGAGGGCATTCGCGGTGCGGTGCCCTACGGAATTACCCGTGCCGATTATGCCCGCATTATGGAAACGATCCCCACAATTCAGCGCGGCCTGCCCATCCGCGAAATCCGGCGCCGCTTCAGTTATGCCGGCCGACTGGTCGACGGACGGCTGGTTGGCTGCACGCCCGAGTACTTCGAGGTCAACAGGCTGGAAATGGCGCTCGGCCGGTTCCTGACCGATGCCGACATGCGCACCAAGGCCAACCACTGTGTGCTGGCCGCCGGAACGGCCGAGCGGCTGTTCCCGCTCGACAATCCCATCGGCAAGTCGATCCGCGTCGAGGAGGCGTATTATGTTGTGATCGGCGTGACGAAGAGCCGCTCGCCGACCGCCGGCATCGGAGGCTCGCTTGCCGGGCAGGACTTCAACTTCGACGCTTACATACCAATCAGCACCCTTTGGTCGCGCATCGGTGACCAGGTCGTTACCCGGCGCAGCGGCTCCTTCGAGGGTGAGATCGTTGAACTGAGTCAGGCCACATTGCGAATCAGGGAGGTCGATCACGTGATGGAGACTTCCGACCTGATCAAGGAGACGCTCCGGCGCCACCATCGTATCGAAGACTATGGCGTCACGGTGCCCCTCGAACTGCTCGAACAGGCGCGCACCACGCGCATGATGTTCATCCTGTTCATGGGCCTGATTGCCGCGATTTCGCTCGTGGTGGGCGGGATCGGCATTATGAACATCATGCTGGCCACCGTTACCGAGCGCACCCGCGAAATCGGCATCCGCCGCGCGCTGGGCGCCAAGCGCCGCGACATTATCCGCCAGTTCCTTGCCGAGACCGTGCTGCTTTCCGTCTTCGGCGGGCTGACGGGCGTCTTGGGCGGACTGACGTGCGGCCCCATTTCGCGGGCCGTCCGCTGGGGGCTCGACACGGCCGCGCCCGACGTGATGGAACAGTTGCCCGACTTGATCCGCGCCGTCGACCCCGTCATCGTCCCATGGTCCATCCCGCTCGCGTTGGGCATCGCCATTTCGATCGGCGTCGTGTTCGGCCTCTACCCCGCCGTCCGCGCCGCCAAGATGGACCCCATCGAAGCCCTGCGGCACGAGTAGTTTCCACTATGCGCCGCTATGCTCGGCAGGGTGGTCTCGCAGGTACGCGCGCAATGCGTCGTTGACGGCCGCCTCATCGAGCGGCCCGGTTCACCCACGCGCCGGCATGCGACCGGAGTCCGCACGGCCTTTCCGGCTGCGTTTCGTGATCTGGATTTTGCCAAGGGCACTCATTGCAGTACTGGGTGCCGAGTCCTTCTCTTTGCGCCTTCGCGGCTTGGCGGCTTTGCGTGTAATCCAGAGCCGAGTATATCTGAACGCCAAGCCGCGAAGGCGCAAAGGCGCAAAGGAAGCAAGGGAATGGCTGTATGGACCGTGCAACCCGTTGGCGCACGCGGGTGAAGCACCCAGGCCACCCCACAATGCTACTTGCTTCACTGTTCGTGCGTCGGAATAAGGACCAGGCGGAAGCCCAGGCCATCGTACCGATGAAGCCGCCGACCGTGGCCATGAGACGTACAAGAGATACCATGAACGAGCCGTTGCAAAAGACAGGGGATGAGAGACAATGGAAACGGACTGAAGAAACACGGGGCTGACGCCCCCCGCTCGCCATTTCCCCACAAGAGGAGCCCACCATGATGTCGTCGATCTTCCGCCTTGCCGCCGGTCCGCTGGCGATCCTTGCCGCCGTGTCGTTTGCACCACAGGCATCAACAGCCGCGCGGCCGGGCGAGGTTGTTTTCCGGACCGATTTCGAATCGGCCGACGCCCGCGCGGCGTGGTCGTCGCTGCCGTGCACAACGTGGGTCGAAATGCCGGGGCGCGGGATGTGCCTGAAAGTCGAGGTGCCGGAAAGCGGATCGGCGGGCGGCACGATGATCAGCATGCCGCTGGACCTCAGCCGGTTCGCCGGCTGCCGGCTGCTCTTTCGCTGCCGGGCGAAGGCGGAGGGGGTTTCGGAGCCGAGCCGTTCCTACCTGGGCGTGAAGTATATGTTCCACGCGGTTTCGCCCACCACGGGGCCCATTTGGGTCAACGAAAACAACGTCCACGGCACGTTCGACTGGAAGCAACTCAGCTTCACCGCCACCGTGCCGTCCGACGTGGAGCGGGCGGTGCTGCAACTCGGCCTGCAAGAGAGCAACGGCACGGTCTACTTCGACGACCTCGAAATCACGGTCGTGCGCTGCCTGCCGGTGCGGCCCGCGCCCGATCCGGACGCCCCGCCCGCTTTCCGCGGCCACT
Organism: Thermoguttaceae bacterium; assembly: GCA_034005525.1. Classification (GTDB taxonomy): domain Bacteria; phylum Planctomycetota; class Planctomycetia; order Pirellulales; family Thermoguttaceae; genus PWXP01. Next base: position 9,058 of record JAVEUP010000029.1, read on the forward strand.
CGCTCCCGCGGCTGCGCGGCTGCATGTCGCCGAACACGTTCCGCGAGGAGGACATGCGGGTGCTCGGGCAGGAGTGGAACGCGAACCTGATCCGCTGGCAAATGACCACCCGCTGGGCTGCCGAATACCGGTACGAACTGGACTACGACCTGGAGAAATACAACGCGTGGCTCGACGCGAAGCTGGACGAGCTGGAGAAGGCGCTCGACGCGTGCCGGCGTTACGGCATCCTGGTGGCGATCGACCTGCACTCGCCGCCGGGCGGGCGCAAGCCGAACCGGGACCTCGTGCTCATCCACGAGCCGAAGTACCTCGACGCTTTCATCGCGTGCTGGGAGAAGATCGCCCGCCGCTTCAAGGGCCATCCGGCCGTCTGGGGCTACGACCTGGTGAACGAGCCCGTGCAGAACCGGCCGCCGGGCGAGGACGGCACCGATTACCTTCAGGCCCAGGTGCTGGCCGCCCGCGCCATCCGCGCGATCGACCCGGACACGCCGATCATCATCGAGGTGGACCACTGGTGCAGCGCCGAGGGCTTCAAGTACCTCGAGCCGGTGGACGTTCCGCGGGTGATCTACCAGGTCCACATGTACTGGCCGGGGCAGTTCACCCACCAGGGCATCCACGGCAACCCGGCCGGCATCACGTATCCTGGCACGATCGGCGGCATACACGTCGACAAGGAGGCGTTGCGGCGGCACCTGGCCCCGGTTCGCGAGTTCCAGCTTGCGTACAACGTCCACATTTACGCGGGCGAGTTCAGCGCCATCCGCTGGGCGCCCGGCGACAGTGCGTTTCAGTACCTGCGCGACTGTATTGACTTGTTCGAGGAGTACGGCTGGGACTGGACGTACCACGCCTTCCGCGAATGGGACGGCTGGAGCGTCGAGCACGGTCCCGACCGCGACAACCGCCAGCCGGCCGCCGAACCCACCGACCGCATGCGCCTATTGCTCGATTGGTTCGCGCGGAATGAGAAACCCCGGTGACGCGAGCGATTGGCGAGCGATTGGCGAGCGGCGGGTGTGAGCCCGCTGTTTCTCGAATCTTGCCGGGCGCATGGGCGACGAACGGCGTGGAAATCGGGGCAGAAACAGGGGCCTCACGGCCCCCGCTCGCCTTTCGGCTTGCAGCGTTCGGGGCGAGTCGCTTTCTTCTTCTTCGGTCGCAGCACGGCCGGGTCGAGCTTGCCGTCGGCCACACCGTCGAGCAGGTCGAGCCGGGCGCAGGCTTCCGAAAGCTGCTGGCGGGTGAACACGCCCTTGTTCAAGCATGCCTCGACCAGGGCGTGAATCAGCAGATGCGTGCGAGCCAGGTCGTCCTCCAACTGCTCCATGCGCTCCGGATCGGGGATGACCGGGGCAGTTCTCGCGTCGCGCATCCGTTCCAGCCGGGCGTCGAAGCTCTCTTTCTCGTGGCTCGTCAGGAGCCGCTTGATCGCGTCGGTAATCGACATGGTTCTCGCCTGCTCCAAGTTCAGGGTCGTGGGATAGGCTTCCAGCCTGTCAGTTCCAGCATTCAGCCTTTCTCCGCCAGCCGCCGCAAGTACTCATCCGTCGAGAGCGGCGGCTGCGGCGCCGGCCGGGTTGCCGCGGGATCGAGCTTGCCGTCGGCCACACCGTCGGCCAGGTCCATCCGTCGAATCGCCGCGGCCAGGTCGGCCTTGTCGAGCGCCCCCGCGTCGAGCAACGCCCGGCGGACACCTGCGGCCAGCAGCAGCATGGAAGCCAGGTCGTCCTCACATTGCCGAACCCGCTGTTCCTTTTCTTCGGAAGCCGCCCTCCAACTGCGCCACATCTTCTTGTGCCGCTGCAGCTTGCGTCTGCGTTCGAGCCCCTGTTCATAGAGTCGCGCTTGCTCTTTCCGACAGAACCGGGCTAGCTCGTGCAGACCCGTCATGGTCATCGGTTCAGTTTCTCCATGCGGCCAGGGGTACAGTTGCCACATCTCCGAAGTATACGGCTGGGCGTTCCACGTGTCAATGGTGGACCACTCGCCCTGCGCAATAGCCGGCGGCAACTCAATACTCGACTGTCTTGTCCGCGTTCGTACCGCGCAGCAGTTTCACAAAAAGTCCCTGGTGGATGACATTCTGTATGGAATGCACGGCGCCGTCGCGAAACCCGAGGTTGGCAACGCCGGGATGATGATGGCTCCCGATGCGCCCCGGGTCGGTTCCGTCGCAAATGCCTCGCTCGGCGGCGGCTTGCAGCACTTCGCGCGTCGGGGCCATCCAGTTTATCGGATCGGTCCGTTCGACCAGCAGGATCATGTCGTTGCTGTGCGGGCCGAAGTCGGCCAGCCGCTTCCCCTCGCCTGCGTCGAACGGCATGTCGTGCCCGACGACGACCGAGTAGGTCGTCTGCCCCGGACCGGCCGCCGGATCGGCGGGGCAGCGGTACACGTCCATCGCCTCGCCGTGGAATTGCCGGTTGTGCTCGCTTTCCCACGGCTCGTCGAGGCGGATCCGCTCGTACAGATCCTGGTGCCCCAGGTACGGCAGCAGCAGGACGCGCCAACTGTGGAGCGCCTTGGCCGCCGCGTCGGCCGACCAGGCCGGCGGCAGCGTGCCGTGGTCGCGTTCGTACAGGAGCATGGCCAGCGTGATGCGCTGCATCTGTGCGATGCAATCGCGGCGCCGGGCCGCTCCGTGCACCGCGTCCCAACTGGGGTGTAACATCGAGGCCAGGACATTGCCCCAATGCTCCGAACGCGCCCGGATCGAGATGAGACGAACCGCGGTCCCGGGAGTGATCGCCGCATTGGGTGGTGGGTTGCCGGTCGCCATGATCTCGTCGAACAGCTCGTTATACCGGCGTGCCACGACATTCCAGTCGGTGCTCAGCCTGGAAAGAATGCCCGTTGACGGGCCATTGAGAAGACCCAAATCATCCCACGATCCCTTCCCGTGTGCCATCGATTGGATGAAGTCGAGGGCAAAGTAGCGTTCAGAAGGCATCGCGTCCTCTGCATCGGCTGCACGGGGGAGCGCGTCCGTCTCGGCCAGGAGCCGTTCGAGTTGCTCCTTCGTGGGCGGATGTTCGAGCGAGCCGGCAATGCCTATTGCGTCGGCAATTCCCTCAAACGCAAGCCCGACCAGCAAGTCGACCAGGAACGGGCCGTGCCCGACACGACGTCCGAGCCGCTTGCACGCAATGATGTCGTCGATGGCACCGTCGATGTCCCCCACAGCGATGCGGTGATTGGCGCGGGCTGCCAGGCCCCGCGCGAACGACCGCATGCGTTGGAGTTCCGGGAGGGGGACGGCCAGTAGCGATTCCTCTTCATTCTGCCGCAGGAGCGGAATGTAGAACGTCGGCTTGCGCACGGCCCGGCCAACCAGATCGAGCGCCGGGCTGTTCTGCTCGAGCCACTCGGCCATCATCGGCAACTCTTCGAGCGTCCACGGGTGATGAAGCCATTGGTCGAGTTTCCATGCTGCCTCATCCCTTGACTGCTCGTCCAGACGCAACGCGTCGAGAAGCGCCTCGTCGAACCGGGCACTCTTGGCATACGAGTCCAGGAACGCGAACGGTTCCTGATACTGCATGTCGTGCCGCACCGAACTGGGGTCCAACCCCAACTCCTCGCAGATCAGTGCAAACTGCCTGGGCGCGGTGTCCGGTCCCGCGCCGAGATGCCGCACAAGGAGCCAGTAGCCGTTCTCATCGGTTGCAGCGTTGTCGGGACGGGTTGCCAATCGGATTGCCGCGAAGTAATCGACTCGCTTGCCGTCCGATTTCAGCGGCTCGGTGATGTAAGTGGTTTCCCTCGATATCCGAAGCGGCCGCGAATGCGACAGGTTCACGTACATCGCCATCGCGACAAGAACGGCAACCACCGCGCCGCAAAACCACAGCCGCCTGCGGTTCCTGCGGTCTTGCTCGGGGGCATCGTGCGCGGCGTCTTCCGGCGCGGGTTGATTCTCGGACATTGGTATTGTCCTCCTGCTGCCCGGCTTGCCGGGTTTGGTATCATGCCAGTTGCGCGTCGAGCCAGGCGAGGTAGCCGGCGCTGGCGGCGGTGATGGGCATGGCGAGGATTTCGGGTTGTTCGTACGTGTGGCTCTGCCGAATGGCTTGCTCGATCTGCGTGTAGCGGTCCTGCCGGCTCTTGGCCCAGCATTGCCATTCTTCGGCGGTTTCAATCTGCCCTTTCCACCGATAGACACTGGTGATCGGACCGATAATCTGCACGCATGCGGCCAGTCGCTGCTCGACCAGCGCATTGGCAATCGCGACGGCATCGTCCCGCTTGTCGGTGGTCGTGACCACTTGAATGTGTTCGCTCATGATGTACCTGGCCCGGTTGATTAGGCGGCTTGAAAGCTAGACTCGGTTTGACGCCCCAGTTGGCGGAGGTCCCCAAGTACGCGAATGACATCGTTGCGCTATTCTAGGCTTCATTGTCCTCGGAGATAAGGTGGGGAGCGAATGCCGAGTACTGGGTACTTGCCCGGATTGTCCACAAACGTAGGGTGGGACAAGGTCGCGAGGATCGTTGGTGGGCCCGCACAAGCCGCAGCCGATCTGATTCACGGCCCGCCGCATGGACGTACGCCGGCCGTAGCGACCGATGGCCCACCAAGGAAGCGTGTGCGGCAAGAATCTCTGGCAGGCTGGAAAGTGCCCCGATGGTGCTGAGTCTGCCCAACCCGGGACAACGTCCCACCTTGTTGTACACAATCCGTGGCCGCCACCGGCCGGCTTGTCCGGCCCGGAGCTGTGGTCAGTCGGCTAAGACGGCGCCAAGGCTCCCTATCGTCTCCCCCTGCACGCTGCCGCCGCCTCCGGCGGCGGCAGCGTGCAGGGGGAGATAGTCGGGTGAACCGTGCCCGCTTAGCTCACTGACCATGGCTCCATGCGGGGCAAGCCCGCAGGTGGCCCTTCACGTTTCCAAGCATGCCAGTAAATCTTGCCCCACCAAGGAAGCGGCTTGCGTGACCCACCCTACACGCTTTGCAGCATGCAGTCTCTATGCTATATTGGACGCTCCCCGTTTCATTCCCGCCTTACCCCCAGGAGGTCCTGCCATGCTGTCCACGCACTTGGCGTTTCTGTTCGCAACATTCCTTGCCGCGGCCCCGGCGGCCGATGCGGATCAGGCTGGTCTGCCCGGTGAAATCAAGGCTGTTCTCGGCATGGCCGCGGATCAGCCGGAGGAATGGACGATTGTGTACGATGGCAAAGGGGCCTCCGAAACGGCCCGCCAACGCGAAGGGTACGATCCGTCGAAGGACGTTCTGCGGGTGGAGTTCACGCACGTTGCCGAGGACCGCTACGTGTGGCGCACGACGCTGGCCGCGCCGCCGAACCTCGACGATACGGTCCACCATATCTACGTCGACGCCGACGCCAACCCCGAAACCGGGCGCGAGGGCTACGGCGTGGAGTACATGCTCACCGTGGCGGGAGGCCATGGCCGGGCAAGCTGCTTTGCTCCGGACGGCCAGTCGTGCCCGCCTCCGCCCGTGCGCTTCGCCGTGCACGGCAAGACCCTGCTGACCAGCGCCGACGTGGAACTCGGCTCCAACGACGCAGGCGCGAAGTTTCGCATGTGGGTGCTGTGTCACACCACCACCAGTTCGGAGCAGCCGCAAATCCGCATGTCGTCCAGCACCGGCCCGTTCCTGGTCGAGGGCGTGCGGCTGGGCGACCGCGAGAAGATCATGCTGCCGGGCGATTACACGGAGCATCACCAGGTGGCCGGAACGTTCGGGCTCGACGTCATCCGGCCGCTGCTGTCCGATCCCAACGTCGTCGCCGTCCGTTACGATGCGCTGGAGATCGACGGCTTCGAGGTCGATCTGTTCACGTCGCAGCGTTACGGACATCTGAGGAGGCTCGGCACAGGTGCGCGGGCATGGCATACGGTAACAAAGCCGGGCCGCTACTTCGCCGGGTTCCTGATGTACGACGACGGGAGCGACCAGCGGATGGCTATCCACGTGAACGACGAACTGGCCGGGGTGGCCGTGGTGAACGCCGGCATCCGGCGGCATGGGATCTACTACCTCGACGCGGCGCGCGATTTGAAGGCCGGCGACGTGATCACCCTGGAGGCCCTGGGCGGCGGCGGGAAGCATGGCATCGGGTACCTACTGCTGATGCCCGAGTCGCCCCAGCCGCGGCAGGTGGAGTATCGCGTGGAGAACACCCGCGGGATTGCGCCGGTCAATACCGACGGCACGGCGTGGATATCGTGGACCACGACCTGGCCGTCGGACAGCCGTTTTGAATACGGCCCCACGCCCGATCTGGGCCAAGTTGCCGCCGAGGATTGCACCCGGCTGGTGCATCGAGCGCGGCTGACCGGGCTGGAGCCGGGCGTGACGTATCACGGCCGCGGCGTCGGCACCGCGCCCGACGGCAGCGTGTACTACGGCCCGGCCATCGAGTTCACCGCCGCCGGCATCACGTCGCCGCCGACGCGCGAGGGCGTCACGCAGGTGCCGCTGGTGGTGCGCAACTGGCACGGCGTGGACGCCGCCGGCTGGCCGGTCACCGGCGGAGTGCCCTTCCCCCAAGGCGCCCTGGCCTGCGAAAGCGACGTGCGGCTGATGCGCGACGGAAAGGAGGTTCCTGCCCAACTGAAGCCTCTGGGAACCTGGCCCGACGGCTCGATCAAGTGGCTGCTGGTGAGCGTACTGGTCGACGTGCCCGCCGGGGAAGAAGCCCGGTACACTCTGGAGTTCGGGCGCGAGGTGAGCCGTTCGGCCGAGACCGCCGACTTTGCCCCGATGGCCGTTGAGCGGGATGGGACCGTTCGGATCGATACCGGGGCGGTGCAGCTTCAGATCGACGCCCGCGGGCAGCTTGTCGGGCCGGATGGGCCGCTGGTGACCGAACTGGCCGACGGCGCCGGCAAGGAGTTCACCAGCGCGCTGGCCGACGCTGAAACGGTCATCGAGGAAAACGGGCCGGTCCGTCTCGTGGTGAAGACGTCCGGCGAACTGGCCGCCGCGGATGGCGCAAAGAGCTTCCGCGTCGAGCAGAGGATTGAGGCGTGGCGCGGACGGCCCTTCGTGCGGGTGTATCACACGTTCATCAACACGCTACCGGACGAGGCGTCGTCCACGACGCTTCAAACGCGGCAGTCGGCGCAGTTTGCCGACGTGAAGCGGCTGAGTCTCACCGTACCGGCATCGGCCGCGACGTGGCAGGCGCCGTTGGTCGCGGGCGATCCGCTTGCGTTGAAGTCCGGCGAGAGCGTCTCCCAGCGGTTCGACGCCGAGTTCGTGCCTTCCGGCGGCGAACCAGTCAAAGGGCGGATCGTCGGCGGCCTGGTGGCCGAGGGCGGTGCGGCGGCCGTCTCGGTCCGCGATTTCTGGCAGAACTACCCGAAGGGATTCCAGGTAACGGCTGAGGGAGTGCGCGTGGACCTGTGCCCCGCGCTGGAAGCCGGCCTGTATGACGCGTTCCCGTTCGAGAAGGAAGGGCATCAGCTTTACTTCTACCTTCGCGACGGCACGTACACGATCAAACGCGGCATGGCGAAGACGCACGAGTTGCTGTTGGACTTCGGCCCCGGGGCCGCCGAGCGCGCCGCCGTGTTCCAGCGCCCGCTGCTGTTGACCGCCGAGCCGGAGTGGTACTGCGGCACTCTGGCGTTCTACCACGTCGCTCCGCGCGACGAAGAGAAGTTCCCGGCCTACGAGGAGGCCATCGACCGGAACATCGAGGGCTATATGGCACGCCGCGAGCGCCAGCGCGATTACGGCATGCTCAACTACGGCGACTGGTACGGCGAGCGAGGCGTGAACTGGGGGAATATCGAGTACGACACCCAGCATGCGTTCTTCCTCGAATACATCCGCTCGGGCAATCCGGAAGCGTACTTCCTGGGCGAGGCGGCGCAAATCCACAACCGCGATATCGACACCGTGCACTGGTCGCCGAACGCCGCCGACGTGGGCCTGGTGTACGTGCACCAGATGGGCCACGTGGGCGGCTACTACGACGAGGCGGTGCCCGATACGCTGGGCATCCCGCGCGCCGGCGGCAGTATTAGCCATGCGTGGACCGAGGGCCACTTCGAGCATTACTTCCTCACCGGCGACCCGCGTTCGCTGGAAACCGGCATGGCTGTCGTCGATCACTTCACCGACCGCGAACTCTCGCGCCCGTACGACTGGACCAGTGCGCGGGTGCCCGGCTGGCACCTGATCATGCTGGCCTCGGCCCTGGCCGCCACCAACGACCCGTACTACCTTAACGCCGCCCGGATCGTCATGGACCGCGTGCTCGAAACGCAGGACACCGAGCCGCGCGAGCTGCCCGAGTACCAGAAGCGTCCGGGCCGCACGCACCAATTGGGCGGCTGGACCCGCATGATGGTGCCCGGCCACTGCCATTGCGAGCCGCGCCACCGGGGCAACGCCGGGTTCATGGTCACGATCCTGCTGACCGGCATGACCTACTACCACGACGTCACGCAGGAGCCGGCGGTCAAGGACGCCATCATCCTCGGCGCCCGCTACCTGGTCGACGAGTTCTACTCGACCGAGACCCACGGGTTCCGGTACACAAGCTGCCCGGAAATGGGTTACCGCGCGGGCATGCTGCCGATGTACGCCGAGAGCATCGCGCGGGCGTATCGCTGGACGCGCGACGAGGTGTTCCTCGACCCGTTGACCACCGGGCTATCGCTCGGCGCCCGCGGGTCGAGCTACGGCAAGGGATTCTCGCAATACTACCGTTCCGCGCCCCGCCTGCTGGCCGATCTGGCCGAGGTCGGGCTTACGCTGGAGTCGCCGTCGGGGAAGTGAGCGCGGGTGATATTGCCTGCAATGGCAACCGTGGGGTAAGCATCCTGCTTGCCGCGGCGTTTGAGCACGCGTTCGCAACCTGGAAGGTTACGCCACGGGTGCGACAAAGCATTAGCCGGCAGTTTCCGCCTGGCCTGCCATGTGGTCGAGAATCTGGTTGATGGCGCCGTCGCCGGTCACGTTGGTAGCGGTGCCGAAACTGTCTTGGGCCATGTAGAGCGCGATCATCAGTCCGACTGCCGCCTCGGAAAAGCCGAGAACCGCAGTGAGCACACCCAGTGCGGCCATGATGGCGCCACCGGGAACGCCCGGCGCGGCAATCATAATCAGCCCCAACAAGAGAATGGCCGGCAGCATTTGGCCCAGGCCCGGCATGGCGAGGTCCAGGTTCAGGGTCATGACGGCCAGCGAGCAGAGCACGATGGTGATCATACTCCCCGAGAGGTGAATCGTGGCGCACAGCGGCACGGCGAAGTCGACGATGTGTTCGTGGCGGCAGTTCTTCTTGACCGACCGGAGCGTGACCGGAATGGTGGCCGCGCTGCTCATCGTCCCGATGGCCGTGAAGTAGGCCGGGAGCATGTTCTTAAGCAGCACGAAAGGGTTGCGCCGTGCGATCGTTGCCGCCACCGCGTATTGAATGGCCAGCCACACCCAGTGGGTCACAATGACGATCGCCAGCACGGCAATGAACATTTGCACCGTGGTGAGAATGGCTTCCTCGGCGGCCAGCTCGGCGAAGATGCAGCCGACGTACACGGGCAGGATGGGCAAGACCACGGCCGAGATGGTCAGCTCGACAATCCGCTTGCCCTCGTCGACCATGTTCTTCAGCGTCGGGCTTTGCGTGTAGGCAATGCCGATACCGAACAGGAACGCCATTGCCAGTGCTGTGATCACACCCATCATAGGTGGAATCTCAAGCTGGAAGAACGGCGCCAGTTTCTCGTGGTCCGGGACCTTTCCGGCCGGAGTCTTCAGCAACGGCATGGTCACCGTGCCAACCAGGAACGCCAGCAGGCCGGCGAGAATGGTCGAGGTATACGAGAGCCCAACCGCGGTAGCCAGCAGCCGCCCGGACGATTTGCCGAGGGCGGAAATGCCGCTGGCGATAAAGAACAGAATGATCAGCGGAATCAGGAACCCGATCAGGCTGCCGAGCACAATCTTCAGCGTGATCAGGCCCCGAACGACGGCCTCCGGGGCAACCGTCCCAATCAAAGCTCCAATCAGGATTCCGGCGAGCAGGCGGAGGATCAGTTTCATTTACGGAACCTGGTGGGAGCGTATTTCACCGGGATCAGCCTGCCGCGCCGGAACGAATGCGGCGCATCCGCCGCCCCTTGACCAGACCCACAATACCCAGTGCGGCCAGCAGCAGCGACGACGGTTCCGGAATGACCGAAATCATGCCGAACGTGCCGAGCAGCGTGGGATCGTCGAGTTCCCGTTGGGCGACGATACCGGCCAAGCGCCTCAGTACCACACTATCGACCCCATACGGAATAGTTTAATCTGGGGAAGCCGCTTGTCAATGGCCGAATTGCTTCATGGCACGGATTTTCTCGCCATTTGCGGCAATTTGCACTGCGAAAATTGGCGCATCCTTGAGCGGAATAGTGCTCCGATGCCGGTTCCAATCGGGATGGCTCTTCAACTACAACATGTCCAGCGGATCGACGTCGGCGATCCACTGCACGCCGTCGGGGGCCGCGAGGTGCTGTTGGCAGTCGCGGACGGCATCGCGAAGGGGGTCGGCCGCCGGGCCTTGAAGCTGAATCTGAAAGCGGTACTTGCCGCGAAGCCGGGCAAACGGCGCGGGCGCGGGGCCAAGCACGCGCGCGGCAGAAGCCGACTCGGCCAGCTTCCCTTGCAGCCGCTGGCCCATTTGCGTGGCGAAATCGAGCGCCTCCTGCTCGCGAGGGCCGCGAATGACCAGGCGGATCATGCGCCCGAACGGAGGGTAGTGGAGCATTTCGCGCATGGGAATTTCGGCTTGCGCGAACGCGGCGTAGTCGTGCCGGGCGGCGGCGCGGATGGCCGGATGGTCGGGGCTGAACGTCTGTACGAGCACGCGGCCGCCCTTCGGCCCGCGGCCCGTACGGCCGGCTACCTGCGTGACAAGCTGAAACGTGCGTTCGGCGGCGCGGAAGTCGGGCAGGTGCAGGGCGACGTCGGAATTGATCACGCCCACCAGCGTGACGTTCGGAAAGTCGAGCCCCTTGGCGATCATTTGCGTGCCGAGCAGCACCTTCACCTCGCCTGCGCGGAACGCGGCGAACGCGCGGTCGTGGGCGCCGCGGCCCTGCATGGTGTCGGTGTCCATTCGCAGGCAGGGCACGCCGGGAAACCGGGCTCGCACCTCGGCCTCCAGGCGCTGCGTGCCCAACCCGCCGTACCGGATGCCGGTGAAGCTGCATTCCGGGCAGACGGCCGGGGCGGGAATCTCGTAATCGCAGTAGTGGCACAGCGCGATCTCCTGCGTCCGGTGGTGCGTCAGTGCAATATCGCACTCCGGGCAGCGCACCACGTGGCCGCACGCCTGGCACTGAATGTGCGTGGAGAAGCCGCGCCGGTTCAGCAGCAGGATGATCTGGCCGCCGTCGTCGAGGGCCATGCGCATCGCCTGGTGCAACTGCCGGCTGACGGCGCCGCGCTCGCCCCGTTGGCTGAGCCGGGCGCGCAGGTCGATCACGCCCACCTCGGGCAGCGGCCGGTCCAGCACGCGCCGGGGAAGCTCGACCAGCCGGTACCGGCCCTGCTGCGCACGCTGCCAGCTTTCAAGCGACGGCGTGGCCGAGCCGAGCACCAGCGGGATGTTTTCCATGCGGGCACGCTTCAGGGCGACGTCGCGGGCGTGATAGCGGGGCACCGAATCCTGCTTGAACGAGCCCTCCTGCTCCTCGTCGAGCACAATGAGCCCCAGGTGCGGCGCGGGTGCGAATACGGCGCTGCGGGCGCCGACCACAACCGGCACCTCGCCGTCGGCAATCTGCTGCCAGTGCCACTGCCGCTCGGCGTCGGTCAGGTGGCTGTGCAGTACGGCCACGCGGCCGAACCGCGTGCGGAATCGCTCCACCGTTTGCGGCGTCAGGCTGATTTCCGGCACCAGCACGATGGCCTGGCGCTTGAAGCCCACGACCTCCTCGATGGCGCGAATGTACACCTCCGTCTTGCCGCTGCCGGTGACGCCGTGAACGAGGATGGTCTGATGTTCCCTCGCGTGGAGCGCGGCCAGGATGGCGTCCAGCGCCGCCTGCTGCGCCGGGTTGGGAACGACGGTCGACGGCTCGACGGGCGTCGCGGCGGCTTCCGAGCGGTTCTGCTTCACGCGCCCGGTGCGGGCGGTGATGAGGCCCTTGCGCCGCAGCGCGGTGATGGGCGCCTGCGTACACCGGGCCAGCCGGGCCAGTTCGTTCGGCGTGAGCGGCTCTTCCGATTCGGTCAGTACCTTCAGCACCACCGCCTGCTTCGTCGGAAGCTTCATCTCCCGCGCCTTGGCAAGGGCCTCCGGCGGCGCCTCAAGCAGAGTGGTCAGCCGGGTACCCGCCTGGCCGCGCACACCGGCCGGCAGCACGGCTTCGAGCACTTGGCCCCAGTCGCAAAGGTACCGGTCGGCAATCCACCGGGTGAGCCGCAGCATGGCGAGGCGCAGCAGCGAGCGGGCGTCGATTTGCCCGGTGACGCTCTTCAGTTTGCGGCCGGCGGCCGGGCGCTCCGCAAGTTCAATGCAGTAGCCCACCTGGGGCCGGTTGCCGCGGCCAAAGGGGACCTCGACACGGCAGCCGGGTTCGAGCGTTTCGCGCAGCCGGTCGGGCACGGCATAGTCGAACGGCTGCTTCGCGCCGGCGGGAAATACCACCGTTGCCACCAGTTGCGAGGCCTGGGCGTCGAGTTCCCAAGGTTCGGGCTCGCTTTCGAAAAGCCGCTGTTGGTGGGGCATGACGTGCGCGGGGGTGCTTCTTCGATGCCCTCGCGGGCCCACACCACCGTTGCGGGGCATGGCATGCGCGGGGGTGCTTCCCTTCGGAAGGTAATGTCCTAAATTAACGGTGCATCGTGGCAGTTTACTGAATATCCCACCCCGGCGGCCCGCGTGCAAGGTGAGGAGTGGAATGCGATTAGGTTTGCTCGGCGGCAGTTTCGACCCGGTTCATTACGGACATCTCCTATTGGCCGAATGTGCTCGCGAGCAGCTTGGCCTCGATGAGGTCTGGTTCCTGCCGGCAGCCGGCGCGCCGCACAAGCAGGGGCGGGAGCAAACCGACATTTCTCTTCGGATGCAGATGCTCGAACTGGCCACGGCCGGCAACCCGGCGTTCCGTGTGTCCGACATGGAAGCGCGCCGCGGCGGCACCAGCTACACGGTCGATACGCTTGAGGAGCTGCATGCCGCCGAGCCGGAGCGCGAGCTGGTGTTTCTCGTCGGCGCCGACATGCTGTACGACCTGCCCCACTGGCGCCGGGCGGAGCGAATTTGCGAGCTTGCCACCATTGCGGCCGTCCGCCGGCCGGGCGTTGCCGAACCCGACCTCGATTGCCTGCTCGAAATCGCCAACTCCGAGCGGATTGCCCTCTTTTCCCGGAGCCAAGTCGACATGCCCGCTGTGGAACTCAGCAGCAGCGATATTCGCAGTCGCGTTGCCGCAGGCAAGAGCATTCGTTACCGGACCCCTCCGGCCGTCGAACAGTTCATCGCTGCGCACAAGCTTTACCAGTGACTGCTAAGCGCTGCGTCGGAGCTTGAGTAGTTCGCGCAGTTCGTGCGGCATTGGCAGGCTGGGGGCTTCGGGGTCGTGGCGCAGGGCGTCAAGAATCTGGTCGAGTTGGTCGGCCGTGCCGAGTGCCAGATCGATCAGCAGGAGCTTGCGCCCTTTGAGCACGCAGCCACCGCCCCCGCTGCCGCCGAGCCAGTCGTGGCGAATGTCGTAGCCGAGGCGAGCCGCCAGATTCAGCGCGTGTTCGAGAGTTTCGGCGGTATGCATCCATGCACCTCCGGAAGCCTGGCAGGGGGCGCAAAAAGAACCGTCCCCCCATTGCGTTTAAGCCGGATTATAATCCCTTCCGTTTTAGTCGCCTAGCCGAGTTCGACGATACGGTGAATGGGCGCAACTTGTTTGTCCACATAGAGTTAAGGCAAGCACTCTCGGGAAGAGAGTGAGAAACCCGGTGCTTTGGCAAGCCAGGGCAACCGGGGGCCTTACGCAACGCAGCCCGACCCCGTCCGAATGAGGAGCCTACTGTGGAACACCCGGAGCCTTGCGATCACGTCTCGCTCGAACAGCAGGTTGAATTCCTCAAGACCCGACTCGCCGAGGCCCAGAAGCTCACGGCGCTGGGCGAACTGGTGAGCACCACCACGCACGAGTTCAACAACGTGTTGATGACCATCATCAACTATGCAAAGCTCGGCATGCGGCATCGCGACACCGCCACCCGCGATAAAGCGTTCGACAAGATCCTCGCAGCAGGAAACCGGGCGGCCAAGATTACCAATACCGTACTTGGCCTCGCCCGGAACCGCGGCGCCGGAATGGAACCCACCGACTTGACCAGGTTGGTGGAAGATGCGTTGCTGTTGCTCGAGCGCGAGATGAACAAGTATCGGATTCGAGTGGAGAAGCAATTCCGGCCGATTCCCCAGGCCATGGTCAACGGGAACCAGATACAACAAGTGTTGCTGAACCTTCTGATCAACGCCCGGCAGGCAATGTCCAACGGCGGCCGGCTCCTGATTAAGCTAAGCCACGATCCGCAGTGCGACATGATTGACCTGGTGGTGCGGGATTACGGTTCCGGCATCCCGCCCGAGAAGCTGCCTCGCATCTTCGACGCGTTCTACACGACGAAGGACGGGCCCGACGCCAGCGGAAAGGGCGGCACCGGCCTGGGGCTTTCCACGTGCCGCGACATCATCGAGTCGCACCGAGGCCGGATTCGCGTCGACAGCGCCGTGGGCAAAGGCACGGCGTTCACCTTGAAGCTCCCGCCGGCGAAGCCGGCGCCGCGAACAGCACCCATGGGCGCCCCCGTCATCCAGCAGCCTGGTGTTGCCGATTCGCCAACCGTGCCAAGCTGAGCGTCAGTAGCCGACCGCGGGCGCAACCGACAGGGAGCCGGCGGGCGGTTGTCCCAATCGTTCGTGCAGATGGCCCAGGATGGTTTGTTCCAGAAGATAGTCGCGACCCTTGGGAATCCAGCCTTCCTGGACCGGCTGTTCGGTGATCGGATCGACAACCCGCTCAAGCGATTCGTCGTACCGCAAGGTTGCGGCGCCTGCGGTCGCCATGTGCGGTCGCCGCACGTCTTCCAACTCCTTGTACACGGCCACGTCGACCAGAAACCCGCTCTGAGCCGGAATGACTCGCACCACGGCGAACCGCCGCATCGACTGGAGCGTGTTTTCCAGTTTCTCGTACGCGCCAACTCCGTCGCGGCACCATGGTTCCAGCAGCGTAGGGCTTCCCTCCGGGAAGGTCTCCAGCCGGCCCTCCGTGAGCGTATTGCCAATTTGCCGAACCGGCTCCTCGTACTGAAACCTGGGAAAGTAGTCATCAACAACGTCGGCCACGGTCTCCCACAGAAGCCGGTGGTCCGCCACGGCCAGGTGCGACGGATTGCTGTGGGCAGCCGGCGCCAGGGCACTTGGCGTAATGGCTGCTGGAGGAACGGTCCAGGGCTCGCCGGGTGCGCAGCCCAAAGGAAGCAGTGCCAGCAGTGCTATCGTGACAGGACGAGGCATAGGGAACATCAAAAACCGGGCATCGGCCGCGGCGCCGGCGGCCAAGCGGCGTAGTTTCGCCGAAAGCCCCCGCCGAAGCAAGAGCAGTGATTGCGCACAAACGTCGGATTACCCATCGCCGAACCGGTCGCCGGGCTTGACGCGGTTGCCGCGCAGGAACTCGGCGATTCGCATCATCCGCTTGCCGGCCGGCTGCAAAGCGCGGGGCGCAATCGCCCCCTCGCCGGTGGCAATGACGATCCGGTCGCCAGCCGCTTCCAGGACCGTGCCTGGCTGCACGTCGGGGGATGAGGCATCAACGACATCGACCGGCCCGAGGATCAATCGCACCGGCAGACCATCGTCGCGCAGCCAGAAGGTGTAGCACTTCGGCCACGGCTCCAAGGCCCGCACCTGGTTCTTCAACGCCTGCGCCGGACAGGACCAGTCGACCACTCCGTCCGACTTTTTCAGCCGGGGCGCCCGGCTTGCCTGTTTCGGGTCCTGCGGCATGGCCTCCAGCCGGCCGGTCTCGACCGCGTCGATTGCCCGTCGCATCAACCACCCCCCCAGTTCGGCTAGACGGGCCTCAAGCTGGTCGGCCGTTTCGTCGGGATCGATCTCGATTGGGGCCTGGGCGATGACCGGCCCGGCGTCGACCTGGGGCGTCATGTGGATCACGCTAACCCCCGTTTCCCGCTCGCCGTGGTAGATGGCCCAATGGATCGGCGCCGCCCCGCGGTATTTTGGCAGGAGCGATCCGTGGAGATTCACCCCGCCAAGCGGGGCCGTGGCCAGCGTCGTCGCCGAGAGGATCTGCCCGTAATCGCAAACCACAAGCAGTTCCGGCTGGAACTCGGCCAGGCGGCTCCGCGACGCGGCGGCATTGACGTCTTCGGGATCGAAAACGGGCGTTCCGTGCTCGTGAGCGATATCGCGGATCGGGCTGACCGGCTCGACCAGCTTGCCCCGATGCCAGCGCAACGGTCCGGTCACCAGCGCGGCAACCACGTGGTGCGTTTCGTAAAGGGCACGGAATGTCGGCACGGCAAAGGGTCCCGTGCCCATCATCACCAGGCGCATAACGCCCTATCGTAGGCCATTCGGCCCGGATCGTCGAGAGATGCAAAACAGCACAGCTCGGGCATTGGCAAGATAGGTGGTTTCCGGATTTGCCTATATTTCCGAGGGCGGACCTTGCCCTGTTCTTCCCCGTTGTACTGCATCCCGGGCAGGATGTAGAATTGGAAACGACGTTCGCCCGGATGATTCACGACGATGTAAGGTGGTGACAAGCAAGCCAGGACCCTGGTGGGCCTTCGGTCGCTTGGCCGGGCCTGCTTTCACCGTACGGTGTGCAAACAACCCCTGACCGGCTTGCGCAGGCCCACCAAGGACTCACGCGCCCTTGTCCCACGCTACGTGAATAATTCGGGTTCGGACAGAATCGCTGGGTTGTCCAGGAAACCGCAGACGTCTACATGGAGGTGTCCCATTGACAGCACTCAATAAGGAAAAACTCTTGCGGCAGTTGAGCAAACGGCAACGGCAGCGCCGCCAACAGCGGCGGTCCCCGCCGGCGCTCGAAGTGAAGCCTGCGTCGCACGGCCTGATGAACCGGATGATGCATGATCATCAGGACTTGCTTCAGAACATCGAGTTCTTTGTGATACAGGCGTATCATCATGATGCTTCGGGCGGAATCGACGACCGGGCCGTGATGAACGGATACCGCAGCGCGCTGCTGGGGAATCGTCCGGATGATTCGCCGGCAGGAGACGTTGCGCAAGCGATTGCCGATGCCCGCTCCATGCGGGAAGAGGTCGCCCCGGTGTCCGACGAACTATGGCACGATGCCATTCGCGTGCTGATGCGGTCGGTGAAGAACCATTCCGGCCTGCTGCCCGGCGAGACGAGCTATCTCGATTTCGTCGGCCGATTCGTTCGGTGAGGCGCGAATCACCCGGGCTAGCCGTTGTCGTCCTTGGCTTCCGCGGCGGGTGCGGGCTCGGCAGCAGCACCATCGATGTCGGCGGCTGGTGCGCTCGGAGCGGCCGGAGCGATCGAACTTGCCGCCGGGGCAGTCATCAGGTCGGGCGAGACGACCCGAAGCACGAAGAGCACACGGTATTGATCGGCGGGCTCGCTTTCTGACTCTGGCGGCGCCAAACCTTTGGCGTCCCCGTTCACTCGGCCAGACGCCACCGCATCGGCCTGCGGCGCCCCCAACTGCAAACTTCCTGCACCGCCGTAGCCGGCGCGGCCGTTGCCGAACCTTTGCGGTCCACGACCGGCCATCGGTGCCGAGCCTACCCGGCCCGGCGGGACTGCCCCTTCTCCGGCTTGCGACGACAGCCGCTGTTCCATCTTGTCGACTTGCTTCTCTGCCGCTTCCGTGGCTTTGGCCTCTTCAGCCGGTTTCGGTTGGCCATCCGGCATCGCGGCGGCACGGAGTCGCTGCTTCGGCTCCTCCAAGCCCCGACCTGCGGGAGGCGCGGCGCGACTGAACCGTCTGAGGTCTTGTTGGGAAGCGACCCCGGGTGCCGGCTTGACTGAAACGGCGAGGAACTGGTCGGGCAGTTGGGCCAGTTGATCGAGCGTGGCTGCCACCTGCCCCGGCGTGGCTTCGACCAGGACGACGTCGAACGCGCCGTCCGAGTGCCGCTCCCGGGCGTCGAAATCGGCCAACTGTCGCTTGGCCCGGCCAGGAAGTTCACCAACCTCGCGGTCCGCGTCCTGCGAACGCGCGAACCGCCCGGCGCGCCTCGCCTGCGCTTGGTCGTCGTGCAGAACAATCTGCTGGCTTGCCAGGATTTGATCGAACGCTCCTTCTCGCGCCGCTTCGGGGGTAATGTCGCAGTGCACCAGCAGGACAGGCGAATCGGCGGGAATGCCGGCTTCGCGTCGCTCCAACTCGCCAGCCGCCATGGCATTGTCGCGGGCTTCGGCTTCTTCGACCGCCAATTGCCCGGGCTTTGCAGGTTGCCGGGGCACGTCCGGCGGTTCTTCGGCCATGTCCAGCGGCATCGCCGGCGCCATGCGGGGCGCTGCCAGTTCCGGCTTGGGTGGGGGCGGCAAAGCCACCGGCCTTTCCGAAGGAGGCAACGCAGCGGCCGGAGCGGGCGCCGCTGCCCGGTTCAGCGCCTCGCGGGTCACCGCTTCCTTCCGTGCAGACTTTGTCTCCGGGTCGGCTTCGACCCCCAGTCGATCGTCGCGTGCTTCGTCCGCGGCCCATAGCTCCGCAACCTCGGCAACATCCTGTTGCTCGGCCTCCGCAGTGGCAACTGCATCACGGGCGGGCGGTTTCGGAGCAAGGGCAACATCGCGTTCCCGCTGACGCTCCGGCGAGCTGGACAGCATGATCAGCAGGGCAATGGCCAGCGCCGCGCCCGACCAGGCCACTCCGCGCGACGTCACCGCGCGACGAAACAACTCCTGCCAGCGGCGCGTCGGAGGTGGGGAGGCCGGTTCCGGGATGGAAGGCTTGCCTGGCCCGGTAAGGATGGCTCGCTCGGCCTGCCGGAGCACGTGGCCGCTGAGGTCCTCCCCAAGTCGTAGTTCGGGCAGAGCCTGAACGGTCACGCTCACGTTGCGAAGATCGTCGAGAAGCTGCCGGGCGGCCGGATTCTCGGACAAGAATTGCCCGACACAGGCCTCCTCGGCGGCGGTCAACTCGCCGTCGAGATGGGCGCTAAGCAGTTCGTGTTCCGGCAGATCGTTCATTGGTCTTCAGCGGCGCGTCAGGTCAGTGTCCCGGCGTTTCTTCGGCAGCAAATGTTTCCTTGAGTTCCTGTAGCAGTTGCATCCTTCCGCGATACAGCCGGCTGCGCACCGTACCGATGGGCAAGTCGAGTATCTCGGCGATCGTCTCATAGCAGCAGCCGTCGATCTCCCGGAGCACAACCACGGCTCGATACTCCTCCTTGAGCCGGGCAATGGCGTCGCGAACTTGCTGGCAACGTTCCTTTCGCAACAGAACCGCGTCGGCCCCCTCCGTAGTATCGACCGGTTCTGCGTTGGTGTTCGCCCTCGCTTGCTCGATGGAAACAGCCGGTCGCCGGCTGCGGCGATGGCTGATCGCCGTGTTAAAGGCAATTCTGTACAACCACGTGTAAAACGCGGCGTTGTGCCGGAACGACTCCAGTTTCAGAAACGCTTGTACGAAGGCGTCCTGGACAATGTCCCGCGCGTCCTCGGCGTTGCCGGCCACGTGCACAACGGTATTGAAGAGCCGGCCCTGGTACTTGCAGACCAACTCGCCAAAAGCCGCGGAACGGCCAGCCAGCGTTTGCTCGATCAATAGGTCGTCGTCGCTCACCGCACGCACAAGATATGGACGCGCCAAGGCTCCGGATAAGTTCCCGCCCGGGTTCCAAACCCGCGGAAACGCCTACCTAACCTCTGACGCAGAAAGGTTTTAGGGAATTCCGGCACCCACCGGCGAGTCCCGGCCTGTAGCCACCGCCCGGAAAGGGGGCACCATGCTGGGTGATGCAGATCCCTTGCCTGACAATCGACGGCGGCCACTGCCTGTCATCTGCCATGATCCATCTTTGTCGGCTGTCTGTCAAACCCCGTGCGTGGCAAGATTCTCCGATGGCAGCAGGTCACGTGCACCGACCGAGGGGGAGTCCCACGTGAACGGTTCCGATTAGGCAAAGTCTGCGGGTTGATCGTCCGATACTTCAGAACAGCGCGATGGGTTCGCACTTCGCCAATCAGGTTGTGTTCCATGCCGGTGTTATCCCCAGACATCTCCGAAGCGGTTCACGCTGCATGCAAGGCCGGCGCCCAAGAGACAGCCGAGGCGCTGAGCCGGGCCCTTGACTGCCCAATGACGGTACAGGTCGAGTCGCCGGATCGCGTTGCACTGGACCACTTGCCCGGCGAGTTCAGCGATGCCGGCCTGGTCATACTGCTGCACGTCGAGACGCAGGCAGCCCTGGTCTTCCTGCCGGAAGCCAGTGGCATCGTGCCCCCATGGTCTGCCGCGCCGGACGCGACCGGCCAGAGCAAGCTCAGCACGCTCGCGCAGGAGTTGGGGATGTTGGTTCTGCCGGACGACTGCCCGGCGGACCGCTTCGAATGGTTCCGCGTGCCGAATCTGGGCGATGCGCTGCGAGCGGCGGGCGTGGCCGAAGACGCCGCAATGATCCCAATGCCGGTCACTACCACCGACGGACGGCGTGCCGCAGTCCGGCTCATCTGGCCCGCATCGAAGCCTGAGGCGGTAGCCCGCGCGGCCGCAACGGCGGCCGGTGCCGCCAAGGCCGCGGCAACGAAGCCAGACTCGTCCCCGTCTGTCCGCCAGGTGGGTTTGCAGGAGTTGCCGGTCTATTCGCGTAGCCTCCTGCGAGTGAAGGTACCCGTGGTGGTTACCCTTGCCCAGAAGCGGCAGCCGGTCAGCCGGATTGTCGAGTTGGGACCCGGTTGCATCATCCAGTTCGACAAGTCGTGCGAAGAGATGCTCGATTTGAGCCTGGGTGGCCGCATGATCGCCAATGGTGAGGCGGTCAAGGTGGGCGACAAGTTCGGCCTGCGCATCACGAGCATCGTCCTGCCCGAGGAACGCTTCCATCCGCTGAAGAAGGCGTAGGCGGCCCCGGGAAACCAGCTTCTACGGCCGTGCCGAAGGTGCGCGCCTTGCCCGGTGCAGGAACCGCCGATATGATGGGTGGGATGATGCTACCGCCTGAAGGAACGGGAATATGGCAATACTGAAGAGGGTCGGCAGATGGCTCGTGTGCCTCGAAAGCTTGGGGCGAGATGGAAAGACCCAATACACATAAATGCATCAACGCGATGACCCCTGACGAGGCCCGTCAATGATCGTCCTGATCGACAACTACGATTCGTTTACCTACAACCTGGTGCAGCGGCTGGGTGAGTTCGACCCGGAGTTGGACCTGCGGGTGTTCCGCAACGACAAGGTGACGGTGGAGGAGATCGATGCGATTGGGCCGTCGCATGTGATCATCTCGCCCGGCCCGTGTACGCCGGACGACGCCGGCATTTCCCTGGCAGCCGCGAAGTGGTTCGCCGGTCGCGTGCCGCTGTTGGGCGTGTGCCTGGGGCATCAGGCGATCGCCCAGGCGTTCGGAGCGAGGATCGTGCGCGCCGGGCGCCTGATGCACGGCAAGACGGACCAGGTGCATCACGATAACCGGGGCTTGTACGAAGGGTTGGACAACCCGTTTACCGCTACTCGCTATCACAGTCTCATTATCCAGCCGGACACCCTGCCGGACGAGTTCGAGGTATGCGCGTTCAGCCATACGCCCGATGGCTCGCGGGAGATCATGGGCATCCGGCACCGCGAATACCCGGTATTCGGCGTGCAATTCCACCCGGAGAGCTTTCTGACCGACTGCGGCAGCGTGCTGCTGCAGCGGTTTGTGCAGTTGGAAAGCGGCGCCGGCGCCCTGTCGTGAAAAATCCGGGTTATAGCGTCTTGCGTACGCTTTCGAGCTGGCCTGCGGAGCCGAGCTTGGTGTTCTTGTGGACAATGTAGTCAGCGTAGGCAGGCATGAACTTTTTGCCCGGCGTGCGGGGGTCGAAGTCTTCCGGCTGGTCGCGGAACGACTCGCGATAGATGGCACACCAGACCAGGCGCCCGTCCGTGTCGATGTTGATCTTGCACACGCCCATCTTGGCAGCGGGTAGATACTGTTCCTCGGGCACGCCGCTGGAACCTTTCATGGCACCGCCGGCGTTGTTGATCCGATCGACCCACTCCTGCGGTACGCTGCTGGAGCCGTGCATGACCAGGGGGAATCCTTCGGGAACGGCCTTCTGGAGCTTTTCCAGCACGTCGAGGCGCAGGCCCTGCTTACTGGTGAACTTGTAGGCGCCGTGCGAGGTACCGATGGCCACGGCAAGCGAATCACAGCCGGTCTTCTCGATGAACTCGGCGGCCTCGGCCGGGTCGGTCAGCTTCACGCTGCCCACAATGTCCTCCTCAACGCCGCCAAGCTGGCCCAATTCGGCCTCGACCACGACGCCCTTGGCATGCGCGGCCTCGACCACGCGGCGGGTGATTTCGATGTTCTTCTTGAACTCCTCGTGTGAGGCATCGATCATCACCGAGCTGTAGAAACCGCTCTCAATGCAGTCATAGCAAGCGTCCTCGGTTCCGTGGTCCAAATGGACCGCGAAGATGACCTCGGGGAATACCTCGTCGGCTGCACGAATCATGGCTTCGAGGAAGCGTTTATCCGTGAAGGCCCGGGCACCGCGGGAGATTTGGAGGATGAACGGGGCGCTCTTGCCCGGGTCGACCGGATCGTCGTTCGACTTCGACTTGCCCAGGTTGCCGCGGAACAAACCGACCGTTTGCTCCAGATTGTTGATGTTGTAGGCGCCCACGGCGTACTTGCCATAGGCATGACGAAACAGCTCTTTGGTCGTGACGATCATGACGCGCAAATCCTCCTTCGATTTCCTTCGATTTTCGGAATCCCCCGAGGTTCGGGCCGCAGCCATGCAGAGCAAAAGCGGGGACGGCAGACCCCCCCGGGAACGGTTAAGCTTAGCCAAAGCAAGCATTCTATTGCGAGTTGTTTCAAGCTGCCAGGGGGGCTGCGTGGGGCAAAATCCTTCGGCACACAAGGCAGAACGCTTACCCCAGGCAGGGGGAAAGTGATCCTCTCCGGCGCTCTCGGTGCGATGCCCGTGAAAAGAAAATGCGGAATGGGGTTGACGGATGGCCAAAGAACCGTTTCAATCAAGTTTGGCTACGGGTGTCGCGCACATCGTATCGGGGTACTGTGCGCGGTGGTAAGGAAAGCATGAAGAGCCCTTCGGAACCTCCGGTAACGATGTCTGCAGCGCAGGATGTGCAGTCGCGAGCCCAACTCGCGCTGAAGAGCAGCCCTTTTTACGAACTCCGCGAACTCCAGGTGGAGCCGGCTCGGGATTCTTTGCTGATCTCGGGCTGCGTTTCCAGCTTCTACTATAAGCAGTTGGCCCAAGAGGTCGTGCGCTCGGTTTGCCGAGAGATTGACGTCGTGAATACAATTCGCGTGAAGTAGCCACCCGTCCCCCTTTTCTTCGTCGGGACGGGCATTGCGGATGCTCAGGAGGATTCCATGGACGAACGGAAACGCCTTTCCACCAACTCGCGTTATTTCGAGGGCGATGGCCATCCGTTGCCCGATGGCCATCCATTGCCCGAAACCTTGGCCGAGGCGGAGCTTCTGGTCGCCTCGATCGAACGGGCCGTACAGGAGGAAACCGGCCGCGGGGTGCGCGATCTGCGGGTGGAATTACGCGAGGAGGGTGTCTTGCTTCGGGGCCGTTGCACCAGTTATTATACGAAGCAGCTAGCACAGCATGCAGCCATGACCATCCCGGGAGGCGATGCGGTCACTAACGAAATTGAGGTAAGCTCCTGATGCAATCTCCGCCAATCCGTCGTGCTTTGATCAGTGTGAGTGATAAACTGGGTCTCACGGGGTTCGCCCGCGGCTTGGTGGAATGCGGTGTGGAAATCTACAGCACCGGCGGCACTCGCCGCCATCTGGAAAGCGAAGGCATTTCCGTGTGCGATATTGCCCGGTACACGGGCTTTCCGGAAATGATGGACGGGCGGCTGAAGACCCTCCATCCGGCGGTCCACGGCGGGATTCTCTGTCGGCACGACCGGCCGGACGACATGCAGGCCCTCTCCGAACACGGCATCGTGACCTTCGAACTGGTGGTGGTGAACCTGTACCCCTTCGAATCCACCGTCGCCCGCGAGGGCGTGACCCTCGACGAGGCGATCGAGCAAATCGACATCGGTGGCCCGACCATGGTCCGCGCGGCGGCGAAGAACCATGCATTCACGACCATCGCCACCGATACCGAGCAGTACTGCGAAATCCTGGAGCAGGTGAAGGACCACGGTTGCACCACGCCCGAACTCCGCCGCAAGCTGGCGGCCGAAGCGTTCGCTCATACCGCCCGCTACGACCGGGCCATTGCCGATTTCTTCGCCGGCGCCACGGCCGAGGGGCCGTTCGCGGGCACGCTCCACATCGCGTTGCGTCGCCGCGCCATCTTGCGCTACGGCGAAAACCCGCACCAGCAGGCGGCGCTTTACGCCACGCCGCATTCGATGGGCGCCAACCTCGTCTCGGCCCGGCAGGTCAACGGCAAGGAACTCTCGTACAACAACCTGCTCGACCTCGACAGCGCTCTGGCCATCGTCCGCGGCTTCGGCTCGCCGGCCGCGGTGGTGATCAAGCACAACAACCCATGCGGAGCCGCCGAGGCCGACGCGCTGGCCGACGCGCTCCGGCAGGCGATGGCCGGCGACCCGCTCAGCGCATTCGGGTCGGTGTTGGGCCTCAACCGCGTGGTCGACGCCGCCGCGGCCGAGGTGCTTTGCGAGCCGGGCCTGTTCGTCGAGGCGATCGTCGCGCCCGATTTCGACGACGACGCCTTTGCCATCCTGACCACGCGCCCGAAATGGAAGGCCAACGTGCGTCTGGTCAAAGTGGGCCACATCGAACCGTCGACCGAAACCTGGTCGTACCGCTGCCTGACCGGCGGCGTTCTGGCCCAGCAGGCCGATGTACTCCCCGACCCCGAGGACCAGTGGAAGGTCGTTACCGCCGCCAAGCCCACCGACGCGCAAATGGCCGACCTCCGCTTCGCCTGGGCGATGGTTCGCCACGTGAAGAGCAACGCCATCGTGCTGGCAAAGGACCGCATGCTGTTGGGTACCGGCGCCGGCCAGATGAGCCGGGTGGACTCGGTCGGAATTGCCGTCAAGAAGGCGGGCGATCGCGCTGCCGGCTCCGTGATGGCCAGCGATGCGTTCTTCCCCTTCCCCGACTCGATCGAGCAGGCCGCCGCCGCCGGGGTGACCGCCGTTATCGAGCCCGGCGGCTCGAAGAAAGACGACGACGTCATCGCCGCCTGCAACCGCCACGGCCTCAGCATGGTCTTCACCGGCCGCCGGCATTTCAAGCATTGAGCCGGATTATTCATGACGATGTAGGGTGGTGACAAGCAAGCCAAGACCCTGGTGGGCCGTTGGTCGCTTGGCCGGGCCTGCTTCCAGCGCACGGCGTGTGAACCGTCCCGGTGTGGCTTGCGCAGGCCCACCCTGCATGAATAATGCAGGTACTGCGATGCTCCCTGACGCTCAGTCAGTTGCCGGATCGAGCACACGGTAAAGAATGCATTCCCACTCGGGATCGTTGGTGTCCGGCGTGCGCGACTTGCCGTCCTGGTAGACCCACACGGCCATCGGTCCCGGGTGGCGATGGTCCCAGGCATAATAGGGAATGGCCGTTACTTCACGCCCGTCGCGCGAGGTCGTCTTGATGACCGTCACGCCGCCTAACAGGTCCGGCTTGTGTTCAACGGCGAACGCCGGCTCGCGTGGCAGCATGATGCTTTGCACGCCCTCCGGATTGTCCACCTGCTCGAAGCAGTAGACGACCGGGCCGCGCTGCAGGGCCACTCGTCCCCGATCGGCCTCCACCTTCGGATTGGCCTCAATCCGCCGAACGGTCATATCCAGCGCGAGCAGTACGCAGTCGCCCGGCCGCCACTCGCGCTGGACCGACAGATAGCCGTCCTGAGCATCGACCTGCGCGTTCTCGTCGCCTTCCACGCCCACGACCGTTTCGCGCGACCAGCCAGGATTGCGAAGGCACAGGCGGAACCGCATCGGTTCCGGCGGATCGATGGCAACCTTCACCTTGCCGTCCCAGGGATAGTTGGTCTGTTGGGTGATGGCCACCAGCTTGCCGGCCACGGGGACCTGGCCCTTGCCGGCGGCGTAGAGGTTCACGTACACGCGGTCCTCACCTGCGGCATACACGTAGCCTGGCACCGACGGGATGAACCGTACCACGTTGGTCGGACAGCAGGCGCAGCCGTAAAACGGCTGCCGATGGTGCCCGCCGCCCGAAGCCAGCGGGTTGACGTAGAAGAACGTCTTGCCGTCCAAGGCTACGCCTGAGAGGATGCCGTTGTACATGACCCGTTCGACCACGTCGGCGTATTTCGCGTCGGCGTGCAGCAGGTTGAGCCGGTGATTCCAGAGGGCCATGCCGATAGCCGCGCATGTCTCGCAGTAGGCGTCCTGGTTGGGCAGGGCGTAGTCGCCGCTGAATCCCTCGCCGTGCCCCTGCACGCCGATGCCGCCGGTAACGTACATCTTCCGCCCGGTAACGCTCTGCCACAGCCGCTCCATCGCATCCACGAGCCTCTGGTCGCCGGTGTAGCCGGCAACGTCGGCCACGCCTGCGTAGAGGTACATCGCGCGAACCGCATGGCCGACGATCTCGCTCTGTTCGCGCACCGGGGCATGATCCTGGCAGTAGGGGCCGTAGAGTTTCGGCCGCTGGGACTCGTCGCCGCGAACATCGACGAAGAACTGGGCGAGTCTGAAATAGCGGTCCTCGCCGGTCAGTTCGGCCAGCTTGACCAGGGCCAGTTCAATCTCCTCGTGGCCCGGCACGTCGTGGCGCTTGTCGGGTCCGAAGATGCCGTCGATCAGGTCGGCTTTCTTGACGGCCACGTCCAGCAGTGTGCGTTTGCCGGTCGCCCGGAAGTAGGCCACGGCGGCCTCGAACATGTGGCCGGCGCAGTAGAGTTCGTGGCGTACGGCCAGGTTGGTCCACTTTTTGTCCGGCTCGACCAGCGTGAAGTAGCTGTTGAGGTATCCGTCGTCTTCCTGGGCGGCGGCGATCTTGGCAATCACCGCGTCGGCCGTCCTTTCCAGTTCCATGTCGCGCCGGTTGGCCAGCGAATAGGCGGCGCCTTCGAGCACCTTGTAGACGTCGGAGTCGTTGAAGTAGATGCCTTCGAACTTGCCTTCCATCAGCCCGCCGGCCTTGGCGAAGTTGGAGATCCGCCCGGTCGACTCGCACCACTGGAAGTTATGCGGCAACGAGGCATCGCGATTGGTCGTGATGCGAGGGGCCCAGAAGGCGTCGTCCAGCTTCACGGCGGTAAACGGCACGGCCGTCAGCTTGCGATGCGGTGGCGCCTCGCCGGCAGCGCGGAGAAGCGGCGAGCAAAGGAATGTCAGTGAAAAGACAGAAGCTGCAATACGGTTCATGGTTCGTTTCCTGCACGACGGGTTGGGCAGACAGGAGGCAGGGCGACCATTGCCCCGACCGCCTCAGCCGGCATTGTAGCCCAGGCAACGGACCCGTGGCAATCGGTTGGCCGGATGCGTGCCGAGACGAATGAACGCCCGGAGTGCCGCCGTTCGGTGCCGCGTCCAGGCCTTTCGTCCGATGGATTGGCATCCTCGCACGGGCAAAGCACGAATGCCGTTTACTCGATAGAACGCACCACGCCAACATGCGCGTCATCAAACGTCCCTGCATCCGACAAGCACTTCCGAGCCGCTCTTTCCGATGGGCGACGGGAGCACAAACTCCCTCGGCCATGTGGATGGCGGCCGGCAGCGTCCTGCAAGAGAAATGCGCCCGACACTTGCTTGTTCGACCGGCAAACGATGAGTATACTCGACGCCGACGAGAACTCGGCATGGAATCCCGATTTACCTCTGGCGGTGTCCTGACATCCGGTAAGGCGACGTACAGTAATAACCTGCCGCATTGCGTGGGACAGGCTTCCAGCCTGTCGGCTGAAAAGACGGGCTGGAAGCCTATCCCACGTGCAGGGTCGACCCGTGAACAATTGCGCAAGCATTGACTGAAATACAGATAACGAACTGCCCAAGGATACAACCGATGCCGAAGCAAATCTCCCGCTGTGTTCTGGCCATCGCGTTCCATGTTGTGTTTGCCGTCGCGATTTGCGCCGAGGAGCTTCCCGACTTGGCACTGCTGCCGCCGGAAATCATCACGGAACCCGAACCGGATCATGTGAAGGGTTCGCGGGGAGCCCAGGGCGTTCCGGCCATTGAGCGTACGGCGAAAGGGCGGCTGTGGGCGTCGTGGTATGCAGGGAAGAGCCAGCGGGGCGTCGAAAGTTCCTCGAGCTACGTCGTGCTGGCCACCAGCGGGGACGACGGGGCGACCTGGACCGAAACGCTCGTGCTCCAGGCCCCGCGGTTCTGCCACACGTATGATCCCTGCCTCTGGATCAATCCGGCTGGCCGCCTCTGGTTCTTCTGGGCGCAGAGCGCCGGGGTGCAGGACGGCCGGATGGGCGTTTGGGCGCTGGTTGCCGACGACGCCGATTCTCGAAACCCGGAATGGTCGCCGCCGCGGCGCATCGCCAACGGCGTGATGCTGAACAAGCCGACCGTATTGGGCAACGGCGACTGGCTGCTGCCCATCGGACTATGGCGCGACAATACCAACGTTCCCAACGTGAGCTTCGATCCCGAGCAGCTCGCGCCGTACACGCTGGACATGCTCATCCACGACCTTGGCGAGGAGCGCGGGTCGAACGTCTTCCGGTCCACCGATCAGGGCAAGACGTTCGAGCGTATCGGGCAGGTGCGCGTTCCCGGCACGCGAGTGGACGAACACATGATCGTCGAGCGCGGCGACGGCAGTCTGTGGATGCTGCTGAGAAACACCGGCGGCATCGCCCAAAGCGTATCGACCGACGGCGGCCGGACGTGGAGCGAAGGGACGATGTTCATGACCGGCGGCAAGGTGGCCAGCAAGCGGTTCTTCATCCGCCGCTTGCGGTCGGGCGCCTTGTTGATGGTGCGCAACGACGCGCCCACCAGCGCCCGCTCGCACATGACAGCCTTCCTTTCCGACGACGACGGTGCGACGTGGACCGACGGCCTGCTGCTGGACGAGCGCGAGTCGTCCTATCCCGACGGCGTGCAGGCACCCGACGGCACGATCTACATCATCTACGACCACCAGCGTTATACGCTCAACCGCGCGGGGGACGAGGGCGTCGGTTCGGTCGTCATGGCCACCTTCGCCGAAGACGACGTCCGTGCCGGCCGCCCGGTCACCGAAAAGGTCCGCCTGCGGGTCGTCGTGACGCAGCTTCGTGAGGCCATCCAGTAGCCCGGATTATTCGTATACGTAGGGTGGGTCAAGGTCGCGCGGGTCGTTGGTGGGCCTGCGCAAGCCACGCCTGGCGCAGTTCGCACGCCGCGCGCTGGAAGCAGGTCCGGCCGAGCGACCGAAGGCCTGCCTGGCGGCAGGCAGGCCCACCAGGGTCTTGGCTTGCTTGTCACCACCCTACTTCGTTATGGATAATCCGGGCAAGGGCCCACCGCGGGCGTTCTTAGACGGCCATGTTCCCATCGCCGCAGCCGAAGGTCTTCCGCATCGCGCGATACCCATCTTGAGTATGTAAGCGTATAGCCCATTAGACGCCCCGGTTGTTGCAAGCCGCGCATATCCATACAATTAGGGTTTTCACGTTCGGTCCTCCGGCGATTCGAGAGGACCGGCTATTCACGGCGAACGCCGGTGGTGCGGCGGGCAAACCTTGTATGCTCGCGGTGCCAGGCATGTTCGGCCGGGCTGGGTGGCGGTCGCTGCTGCCTTGGCGGGTCGTGCTACACAAGGAGATGGGCGGGTTATTGTGCGTTTAGATTTCGATCTCAACGGAAAAACCACCGTTGTCACGGGCGCTTCGTCCGGGATCGGAACTGCAATTGCCCGCCGCTTTGCCGCGGCCGGAAGCCGCATCGTCTTGGCCGCCCGCCGCGAGGTGAAGCTCCAAGAGCTGGCCGACTCCCTGCGCGAAGGGGGAACCGAAACCCTGACCTGCACGACCGACGTGACCGACTACCGGCAGGTCGAAGCACTCATCGGCGCCGCGATCGGGCAGTTCGGCCACGTTGACATCCTCGTGAATAACGCCGGCAACGCGCTGGCGAAGTCGGTGGCCGATTCGACGGCCGACGATCTCGATTTCCAGATCGACGCCAACCTGAAGGGCGTCTGTTACGGCTGCCGGGCCGTGTTGCCGCACATGATCGAGCGGCGTCGGGGGCAGATCATCAACCTCGGTTCGATCTGCTCGTTGCGGCACTTTCCCAATTACGCCGCCTACGTGGCCGCCAAGTGGGGCGTGCTGGGCTTCAGCCGCTCGCTGTACGAGGAGGTGCGGACGTACGGCATTCGCGTGAACGTGCTGTGCCCGGCGGCCGTCAATACGCCGTGGGCCGATCTGGCCGGGGCCGAACTGCCCTGGCCGCAGGAAGAGCGGTTGCAGCCGGACGACCTGGCCGAAATGGCACTGTTCTGCGTGGCCGCGCCCGGCCACGTGCAGATTGAAAGCATGGTCGCCTGGCCTATTTGCGAGCCGACCGTGTAGTGGCACGACTCTCCGAGTCGTATTTCTCTTGACTCGGCAGGTCGAACCGCAATAGCGTTTTGTTTGTATCGTTGAGACTCGAAAACCCCTGGGGGACCGGATGTACTTGAAGACAACGCCTGAGCAATCGAACGACCCTGAGACGATTGCCCGCGCTGCACGCAATGCCCTTCAAGTACTGGCGGTTGCGCCGACGGACCGCAAGAACGCCGCGCTTCTGGCATTGGCCGACCGCCTGGAACGGTGCCGCGATGAGGTGATCGCGGCCAACGAGGCCGACCTGGCCGCCGCCCGCGACGGTGGCGTCGCGGAAAACCTCGTCAAGCGGCTGAGGTTCGGCGGGCAGAAGATCGCCGGCCGGGTCCGTTCCTTGCGAAAGATCGCGGCCCTGCCCGATCCCGTGGGCCAGACCATCCGGGCCGAGCGGCGCCCGAACGGGCTCGAGGTCGCACGGGTCAGGGTGCCGCTGGGCGTAGTGCTGAACGTCTTCGAGGCGCGGCCGCACGTGACGGTCAACGCCGGCGCGTTCTGCCTGAAGGCCGGCAACGCGGCCATTTTGCGGGGCGGTTCCGAGGCGCGGCAGTGCAACGCCTTGTTGGGACGGTTCTGGCACGATGCGCTCGCCGAGGCCGGACTCCCCACCGGCGCCGTGCAGGTCGTCGGCGGGTCGCACGACATGGTCCACGAACTGCTTCACCTCGACCAGTGGATCGACCTGGTCATCCCGCGCGGCGGCAAGGAACTGGTCGAAGCGGTCGCGCGGCAGTCGCGCATTCCGGTTATCAAGCATTTCGAGGGCGTGTGCCACGTGTACCTCGATGAGCAGTTCGAACTGAACAAGGCGATCGACGTCGCGCTTGATTCGAAGTGCCTGATGCCCGAAGTGTGCAACGCCATGGAAACGCTGCTCGTCTCAGAGGCGTGCCGGCAGCAACTCCCGGCAATTGTCGAGGCGTTCCGGCGCGAAGGGGTCGCCGTGCGCGGGTGCCCGCGCACCCGGGAGATCGCCGCCGACGTCGAGCCGGCCGGCGACGACGATTGGCGCACCGAGTATCTCGACCTGATTGTATCGATTCGCGTCGTACCGGGGGTCGAAGAAGCAATTGATCATATCAA
Source organism: Thermoguttaceae bacterium (assembly GCA_034005525.1). Lineage (GTDB taxonomy): Bacteria > Planctomycetota > Planctomycetia > Pirellulales > Thermoguttaceae > PWXP01. The sequence goes on from JAVEUP010000029.1 coordinate 40,878, forward strand.
CCATTACGGGTCGCACCATACCGACGTGATTGTTACCGGCCGGCTGGCCGCCGCCGAGCGGTTTGCCGAACGCGTCGATTCGGGCGTGGTGCTCGTGAACGCATCGACCATGTTCTGCGACGGCGAGTCGCTCGGCATGGGCGCGGAAATCGGCATTTCAACCGACCGGCTCCACGCCCGCGGCCCTATGGGGCTCGAAGAACTGACCACGTACAAGTTCATCATCCGCGGGCGCGGCCACATCATGGGCCCGCCGCGAACGGAACAGGAGTCACCGTAGGGTGGGTGGTTCACATCGTAGGGTGGGTGGTTCTGGACGCCGTAGCGGCCTTACTTCACCCACGCGCACTTCAGCAGTTCACGCGTCAGCTTGGACGCTGGAGTCCACACTTCAGCGTGCAAACTTCATAGCAGGAAACCATGTTTCAACGTATCCGCGACCATTTCCTCGATCAATTCCACCGGGCGCTGGCCGGGCGGCCGGACGACGGCCGTCGTATCGGCGCGGAACTGAAGTTCCCGTTGGTCAATCTCGACGGCTCGGCCGCCGGGCGCGGCACCGTGGATGCCCTGTGGTCGTACCTGGCCGGGCGAGGCTGGCAGCCGGTCACCGACGCGGTGACCGGTCGGGTGGTCGGTTGCACCAGGCCGGGCGAACAGAACGATCACGTGGCCGGCTGCGAGACGGGTTACTGCAAGATCGAGTTTTCGCTCGCCCACGTGGCCGACTTGAACGTGCTCGAGCACGAAGTGACGTCGCTGCGCCGGGAATTGGCCCCGTTCGCCGAGTCGCACCAGGTGCGGTTTCTCGGCTACGGCATCCACCCGGTCACTCCGCCCGGCAAGGACCTGGTGCTCAAGAAGGTCCGCGCGTCGGTGTGGGACAAGGCGGTGCCGTCGAACCGTTGCATCGCGAAGGAAGATGGTGACGACGTGCATTTGTTCACCGTCAACGCAGGCAGCCACGTTCATTTGGGCGTCAATATAGCGGAAGCGGTTCGCGCGGTGAACGTGCTCTGTGGTTTTGCCGGAGCGCAGATTGCGCTGGCGGCGCACTCGAATGTTTGGCGAGGGGCGCTCGACAGCCAGTACAAGGCCGTCTCGGAGGTGCTGTGGGACTGGTGGGAACCTGCCCGCGGTCGCAGTGGCCTCCCGCTCGAACCGTTCGAGTCGCTCGACCACTACGCCGACTGCATTGCGCAAATGCGGCCCATCTACGTCAAGCGCGACGGCATGCCGGTCGTTCTGACCGGATACGACACGTTCGCCAAGTATTATGCGCTAGCCGCGGCCGAGGGGCTCGACCTGGACGGCGGGCCGGTCGAAATCGTCCCGGCGCCGGAAGACCTCGACCTGCACAATTCGTGCTACTGGTACACGGCCCGGATTTCGCGCTATTTCACGGTCGAGAACCGAGTCTTCGACCAGCAGCCGCCCGAAGCGTTACTGGCCCCCGCGGCGGTGAGCCTCGGCCTTGTGACGGTTTTGGATGAAGCCGAGGAGCAGTTGCGGCAGTACCAGTGGGATGCGCTGCGGGCGGCCCGGGAAAGCGCGTGCCGCGACGGGCTGGCCGGAAGCGTTGACGGCCGCCCCTTGGCCGACGCGGCCCGCGACATGCTGGCCGCCGCCCGCGACGGGCTGAAGCGCCGCAAGCTTGGCGAAGAACGTTTTTTGGAACCGTTTGAGGAGCGATTGAAAGCGCGCCGCTGCCCGGCCGACGACGTGGCCAATCTGTTCACGGCGGGCGGCATGGAAGCGTTAATCGATGCGAGGAGTATTTGATGACCTTGTTGGAGTTCACGCTTCAGCGTGTTGGGAACACCGCATCGCGATCATTCGCACGCTAAAGCGTGAACTTCAACTGCAAATGAACAACACACCGCGTGGGTGAACCTGGACGCTACGCGCCCAGAACCACCCACCCTACGGTCTTTCGTCAACATGAACCCAGGAGAGTCACTTGAACCAGCCTATTCATAAACAACCCGGCTTGTCATCCACATTGTATCAACCCTTGAAGGAAGACGACGTGACGCGGATTGCGGACGCGGCGTTCGATATTCTCACGCGGTCCGGCATGGCGGTGTACAACCGTACGGCGCGCGATCGGCTGCGGGCGGCAGGGGCGACTGTGGATGAGGAAACCGCCGTGGTGCGCATGCCTAGTGCCATGGTCGAGGATGCCGTGGCGTCGAATCCCTCATCCATCACGCTCCACGGGCGCAACGGCTCGCCCGACGTTGTGCTGGAGGAAAGCCGCGTTCACTACGGCACGGGTGGAACGGCCATCTACGTCATGGACCCGGACACGGGCGAACGCCGCCCGTCAACCTCCGCCGACGTGGTGCTCAACGCCCGCATGGTCGAGGAGCTGGAGAACATCCACCTGTTCACCATCAACGTCTTCCCCAACGAAATCGAGGAGCAGGACGCTATCGACGTGAATCGGTTCTTCCATTCACTGGATAATACGACGCGACACGTGATGGGGGGCGTGTACTCGTTGGCCGGCTGCCGGCAAGTGGTGGAAATGGCCGAGCTGATCGCCGGGGGCGCCGAGGCGCTGAGGGCGAGGCCGTTCGTCTCGTTCATCACGCTCATCATCAGCCCGTTCAAGATCGACGACCATTACGGCGAAATGGCGTGCTTCCTGGCCGAAAAGGGCCTGCCCGTCGTCGTGCCGACCGAGCCGATTTGCGCCACCACCGCGCCGGTAACGCTGGCCGGAAACGTGTTGACGCACGTGGCGGAAACCCTTGGCGGCATCGTACTGATTCAAGCGGTCAACAAGGGGGCGCCGGGCATTTGCGGCAGCGTCGGATCGATTACCAACTTGCAGACCATGGACCACGTGGGCGGGGCCATCGAGCGGGCCATGATCAACGCGGCCGTCGCCCAAATGGCCCAGCACTTCCGGCTGCCCGTCTATTCCACCGGCGGCACCACCGACGCCAAGCAGGTGAACGTTCAGGCCGCCTATGAGAGCGCCATGTCCAGCTTGCTGGTGGCCATGAGCGGCGCCAACTACATCCACGATATCGCCGGGCTCATGGAGGCCGATCTTACCGTCGCGTACGACAAACTCGTTCTCGACAACGAAATCCTCGGCATGTGCCAGCGCGTCTTGCGAGGCATCGAGGTGAACGACGAGACCCTGGCCACCGAGTTGATGATCGAGAAAGGCCCGGCTACCGACTACATTGCCGAGGAGCACACCGTCCGGCACATGCGCAGCGAGTTCTTCATGCCCAAGCTGGCCAACCACCAGAAACGCGACTCCATGTCGCCGGACAGCGATGCGCTGAGCCGGGCCCGGGCAGTGGTCGACCGTATCCGGAACCAGCCGCCGACAACCCGGCTGCCGGCCCAAGTGCGCCGGGCCGTGCTCGAAAAGTTTCCTGCAATCCAAACCGATGTCTAGCCAAGTTCATAAGGTAGGGTGGGTCAAGGTCGCGCAAGCCTCTGGTGGGTCTGCGCAAGCCGCAGCCGAGCCCATTGGCACCCCGCTCGCCGAGGGCAACGCGGGCGAAGCGGCCGCTGACCCACCAGGAATGCTGCTTGCTGGACCCACCCTACGTCGTACTACCCGCAATCCGGAGGATATTCGTGTCACAATCGCAACGTGAAGGAGTTTTGGTTACCCCGCAGACCCGGCTTTCGGAGGAGCAAGTCTCGCTGATCGACGGCATGTCGCGCGAATTGCTCGAAGACCCCGGGCTGCTTTCGTATAACGCCGAGACGGTCGAATTGTTCCGGTCGGCCGGAGCGAAGGTCGAAGACGGCGGCGATTGCCCACGAGTGCGCATTCCCGGCAAGCTGATCGACCAGGCGCTCGAAAGCGCGCCCTCCACGGTCGTTCTCGGTGCCCGCGAACCGGCCAACCGGCTGGTGCTCGACGCTGCCGAACCGCGGGTGCGTTTCGGCAGCGGGTCGGAGACGAACGTGTGGCTGGACGTGGCGTTCGACGGCGCCGTGCCGCGGTTCACCCGGCAGCCGGGCAGCATCGCGCGGCTGGCCCGCTCCGCCCACCTGTGCGAGCATCTCGAGCACCTCGATTTCTTCATCCGGAACGTGAACCTCCAGGATGCCGGCATCACGGCGGCCAACAAGGACATCAACCAGTTCTTTACCAGCCTCGGCAGTATTACGAAGCACGTACAGGGCGGCCTGACCGACTTGGACGCGCTGGACGACGTTGTGCGGCTCGGTCAGATGATCGCAGGCGGTGCCGATACGTTCGCCCGCGAGCCGGTCCTGTCGTTCATCGCCTGCGTGATCAAGAGCCCGCTGCAAGTGGTCGACGATACGGCCTCGAAGCTCATTGCGATTGCCCGCCGCGGGGTACCGCTAGTCGTTTCGAGTTGTCCGATGGGCGGCGCCACCGGGCCGTTCGACGAGTTTGGCATGGTGGCCATGGTCAACGCGGAGCTTCTCGCGGGCATCACCCTGCACCAGCTTGCATCGCCCGGCGCCCCGGTGCTCTACGGCGCGGTGCCGGTGCGCACCCGGCTCGACAACCTCAACGACATGTACGCCGCCGCCGAGGCGATGCACTACTATCTCGACTGCACGCAGCTTGCCCGCCGCTACGGGTTGCCCTGCTACACGACGGCCGGCGTGGGCGATGCATCGGAGCCGGGCATCCAGGCCACGGCCGAAAAGCTGTTGGCCTACGCCACGGTGCCCCAGGGCGGGGCCCAGTACGTCCACTATGCCTTCGGGCTGCTCGAACGCACCAACATGTTCTGCCCGGAGCAGGCCGTGCTGGACGACGCCCATATCGGACTGGTGAAACAGACGCTCGCCGGCCCGCAAATCGACACGGACCGGCGCGCCCGCGTGCTCGAACTCGTCCGCGAGGTTATGGCCTCCGGGCAGAAGACGTTCATGTACCATTTGCCGCTGCCCAGCCGCGACGCGGTGTACGCGCGGTATCCGCTTGAGGATGCCGAGGGCGGCGCCCTGCTGGCGGCGCACCGGCAGTTCGCCGAAATCGAGGCCATGCCCCGGGAAGCGCTGCCCGAAGAAATGCGCCGCGATGCCGCCGCACAGTTTGCCCAGTTGCTGCCGGAAGCGTGCAAGGTAAGCCAGAAGTAACAACCCACGCTGTAGGATGGACATTCCTGTCCGTCGCACATGGACGGACAAGAACGGCGATTGCACTTGCGACGGACAAGAATGTCCATCCTACAGGCAAAACCAACAGGAGAACCAACCTGCCATGATACGAGACCTGACTCGAACGCCTGACGAACAGATGGCCGCCTACAGCCAGGCCGTTTGGAGCGGCCTTTACGCCAAGCGCAGCGGCCTGACCGGCAAGTACGACAACGTGCGCCGCTACTGGGAAGACGAACTGACCCGCATCTTTCTGCGCCCGCACCTTCAACGCCTGATCGACCGCAGCCAGGCGGCCATGCGGCGCGTTCGGATTCTCGACCTCGGCTGCGGCAGCGCCGACGGCTACGAACTGCTGTGCGGCGTGCGCCGACGCGAGCCCGACCTGGAAGACGACCAGGTCAACTTGCTCTCGCCCGATATCCTTGGGTTGTACAAGGGAATCGACCTGAACCCGGACCTCATCGCGCAGGCCCAGGCGCTCTACGGCAACCAGCCGAAAATGCGGTTCGAGCAATGCGACTTCACCCAAGGTTTGGACTTCAACGGTGGCGAACGGCCGTTCGACCTGTACTTCAGTTCCTACGGGACCTGCTCGCACCACAACGACGACGCGACCATGATTGCCATGTTGGCCGACATTGCCCGGCACGTGGAGGAATACTGCGTGGTCGTGTGCGACTGGCTCGGCCGCTATTCGTACGAATGGCAGACGTTGTGGACGAACGATGTGAATGAAATCCGCAACATGGACTACGTGGTCTCGTACATCTACGAGAAGGAAGAGCGGGAAGCAAAGCGAGACGAGCTTCAACACCTGTGCCTCCGGCTGATAGGCCGGCAGGAGGCCGAGCACATTGTCAGCGAGGCCAGCCGCGAAGCGGGGGTTACCATCCGCCCGTTGCAGTTCTTCGATCGCTCCGTGTTTACGGGACGGCATATCGACACGGCCGACTACAACCCGCATGCACAGCCGATCCGCCAGGCCGTCAATTCCCTGCACGAGGCCAACGTGCGGACCCAACTGGAGACCCTGCTGATCGATTACGTACCCAAGCCGGGATTCGAGTTCCTCAACGACTACTACGAGCACCTTCAGATGTGCTGGAACACGCTGATAACCTATGTTGACGGGCTCCTGCACGAATACGACGATTCGGAGCGGCGATTCCATTCGGAACCCGGGCCGATTCCCGCCTCCTACCCGCCTGCGCTTCAGGGCGCCATGCGCAAAATGCGCGGCGTCGTGGAGGGCATTGGCTGGCTGGAAACCGGCCTGCCGCGCGAGAACATCATCGAACCGCAACTCGGCTACGCCCTGCGCTACCTCGTTACCTCGCTTCAGCAAGGGCTCGGCTGCGGGCATGGGCTGGTCGAAATCCTGGAAATCGACAAGCGGTAGCCGCCGCGAGGGGACTGTCCCAATTTTCGCGGCACAGCAGATAGGCCGCCCAATCGATTATCTGTTCCGCCGCGAAAATGGGACTGTCCCCTTCGCATACCGCGCACTGCCGAAACGGTGTCAAGCATGATCGTATTCGACGCTGTCACCAAGACGTTTCCCGGCGGCCTGACCGCCGTGGACCGCCTGTCGCTCGAAGTGGCCGAAGGGGAAACCCTGGTGCTGCTCGGCGCCAGTGGCAGCGGCAAGACCACGTCGATGAAGATGATCAACCGGCTGATCGAGCCCAGCGGCGGCCGAATCCTCGTTGGTGGCGACGACGTGATGCAGACCGATCCCACCGCGCTGCGCCGGCGCATCGGCTACGCCATCCAGCACATCGGCCTGTTCCCCCACATGACCGTGGGACAGAACATCGCCGTTGTGCCCCGCATGCTCCGGTGGGACGAACAACGGGTCCGCGACCGGACGGATGAACTGCTGGGGATGGTCGGCCTGGACGCCGGCGAGTTCCGCGAACGGTATCCCCGGCAGCTCAGCGGGGGACAAAGCCAGCGGATCGGCGTGGCCCGGGCACTGGCCGCCGATCCGCCCATCCTCTTGATGGACGAGCCGTTCGGCGCCCTCGACCCGATTACCCGCGAGCAGCTTCAAGGCGAGTTCCTCGAACTCGAATCGGTGATCCGGAAGACGGTCGTCCTGGTAACTCACGACGTATTCGAGGCGGTGCGCATGGCCGACCGGATTGCACTGCTCGACCGGGGGCGGTTGGTCCAGTTGGCCACCCCGGCCGAACTCGTTGAGAAACCCGCCAACGGGTTCGTCGAGGAGTTCCTCGGTCGGCAGCGGTTCCAATTGTCGCTGCTGACGCGCACGGTCGGCAGTATTCTTCCCGACACGTCCGGCGAACCGTCGGAACAACGCCGTGCCGAGGGACCGCGCCTGCGTGCCCGCGACAGCCTGGTTTCCGCACTCGACCTGTTCAAGTCGACCGGTGAAAGGGAGCTGCCCGTTTTCCGTCGCGACCGTTTCGTTGGGATGTTGACCAAGAGAGAATTGCTCGATGCCATGACGGAGATCCTCGGGGCCTCCTGACCGAACCGAGAGGCTTTTGTCGTAACCGTTCACAGGGGGACTGTCCCAATTTTCGCGGCACAAAGGGAATCTTTGCCTAATGATCCACCGTTTCCGACGCGAAAATGGGACTGTCCCCTTCGCGTGGAGCGGAGAAAACTACCCGCGCCGTTCCGTGAACGGTTACCTTTCGTCCTTTCTGCCCTTGGTGCACAAATGCCATGAATGCCGTCACTGCCTTTTTCGACAAGCTGGGGTGGGCCATTGTGCAGCGCACCTACGAACACTTGGAACTCTGCTTCTTCAGCGTGCTGATTGCCGTTGCGATTGCACTGCCGTTGGGGATCGTTCTGACCCGGTGCCGGTGGACCCGCCTGGCCGACACCGTCATGCTCGCCGCCGCCGTGATTCAGACCATCCCCACGCTGGCACTGATCGCGTTGATCATGCTCCTTTTCGCATTGCTTCCCCTTCAAGCGATCGGCACCGTGCCGGCCATGGTCGCCTTGGTCCTTTATGCCCTGCTGCCGGTGCTCCGCAACACGTACACGGGCATCCGGCAGGTGGACCCGACCCTGATCGAGGTGGCCCGCGGCTTGGGCATGCGCCCGCGGCAAATCCTCCTGGCCGTCGAGTTGCCGCTCTCGCTACCGGTCATCATGGCAGGCATCCGCATCTCGACCGTATGGACCATCGGCATCGCCACGTTAGCCTCCCTGATCGGCGCCGGCGGGCTGGGCGACTTAATTTTCATCGGCCTGCGCACCATCCAGATCGACTACCTGCTAGCCGGCACCATCCCCGCCGCGCTGATGGCCATTATCTTCGACAACGCCCTGGTGCGCGCAGAGCGCTGGCTTACGCCGGAGGGACTTCGTGAGGAGCGAAAGTGAATCCTGCCAGGTCTCTTCAAGAAACGCGGGCGCTTCGGCCATCGATCGATCTGAGGCAAGACCGGACCGTGTTTGAAACGAGTTCTCCAGCGGCGGCATAACAAGAGCCGCTCACGGCCATGCGCGTGTCGTGAAACCGAATACCTGTGAACGCGAGCCCGTGAATGCCCTGCGAGAAGCCTATTCGGGGTAGCGCCAGGCGAAATCAAACTGCCGCCTTGGTGGCCTTGCGGCACATCGGTTGTGAGGTACAATTGGGTTTGTGTAGACCACACAGGGGATTGTACTGATGGCTTGCTCGCGATTGATGGTGTCCTGGATCGGCCATGCCGACCTCTCGGCCATGGCGACGGAGCTTCCTCCCGCTCGTCGCGAAAAACTGGAGCGGGCGCTGGAAAAACGCCCGATCGCCGGCGTCAAACAGGGGCCTATCCGCACGCTCGTCGAGCAGGAGCCGTTCGACGGGATCCACCTGCTGTGCAATTACGCGCCCTTTCTGGGCAAATGGTACGCGGAATGGCTGCCCGGCAAGGTGCGTGTGCATCAGGTCGAAATCGCCAACCCGACCGACTACCCCAGTATCTTCCGCGCGGCCGATTCGGTCCTGCGCGAGGTGACCGGAGCCGCACGCCCCGCAACCGGCGAACTGTGCATCCACTTGAGCCCCGGCACGCCCGCGATGACGGCCATTTGGGTGCTGCTGGGCAAGAGCCGCTATCCGGCCACGTTCTACCAGACGCATGACGGCAGGGCATGGCAAACCGACATTCCCTTCGACTTGGCCGTCGATTTCGTAGCCGAACTGCTCCACTCGCCCGACCTGAGTCTCCAGCACCTCGCCGCCCGAAGCCCGCAGGAAATTGCCGGATTCAGCCATATCATCGGCAACAGCAAGGCCATCCGGCTGGCGGTCGGGCGTGCGCAGAAGGCTGCCATACGCGACGTGCCCGTGCTCATCCTGGGCGAAACGGGCACCGGTAAGGAACTATTTGCCCGGGCTATCCACGAGGCCAGCCACCGGCGCACCGGGCCGTTCGTTCCCATCAACTGCGCGGCAATTCCGCGCGATTTGCTGGAATCGGAACTGTTCGGCCATAAACGGGGCGCGTTCACCGGGGCTACCGACGACCGCGCGGGCGCATTCGAGCACGCCGACGGCGGCACCCTATTCCTCGACGAGATCGGCGAGTGCGACCCCGGCATGCAGTCGAAGCTGCTTCGCGTGCTCCAGCCCTGCGAGGACCGCGGCCCTTGCCATCGGGTGTTCCGCCGCGTCGGGGAGACTCAGGACCGGGCGTGCGACGTGCGGCTGATCACCGCCACCAACCGCGACTTGCTCGCGGCGGTCGAGGCGCACCGGTTCCGCGAGGACCTCTACTACCGGCTGGCCGTCATCAGCCTGCACCTTCCGCCGCTGCGCGAGCGCAAGACCGACATTCCGCTCCTTGCAACAGCCTTGTTGGATCGCATCAACGCCGATTTTGGCCGGCAAGAACCGGGTTTCAAGGACAAATCCGTTTCCGATGCCACAATGGCGTTTGTACGTCGCTACCCCTGGCCGGGCAACGTCCGGCAGCTTTATAATGCGCTGGTCCAGGCCGCCGTCATGACCGAAGGCGACGTGATCCAGCCGGCCGACCTCCGCGCGGCCGTGCCCGATATGGCCCGCGGCCCGAGCCTCGACCCCCTGGACCACCCGCTGGGCGACGGATTCAACCTCGACGAGCATTTGCAGGCGATTCAGCGGCACTACCTGAAGCGTGCCATGGAGGAAGCCGGCGGTGTGAAGACCCAAGCGGCCCGACTGCTCGGGCTGGCCAACTACCAGACGCTCGATGCGCAACTGAAGCGGCTAAAGGTCAAATGGAAAACGTGAGCGAGTTTGACCGAAACCGCACCGCCCCCAACACGCCCGCCGGCTTGCCAGGGCCCCCTCTTTATGCCAGAATCGCCATATTGGCACGCCGGTTGCATCTGTGCCCGGCATGGCTCATCCGCCTCAACCAGAACTGATGAAGTCGATCAATTTCGAGTTCCTCAGACCGAACTGGCCCGAACTCGCCTCCCTGGGCGGGTTTGCCGAGGGGTATGCGCATACGGACCCGTCCAGCGCGCTGGTGAAACTCAGGGCATTTGTCGAGCAACTGGTCGAATCGGTCTACCAGCGGCTCGCCCTGCCGCGCCCCATTCAGCCGAACTTGATCGATCTACTGCGGGAAGACGCCTTCCGGCAGGCGGTGCCCTCCGTCGTGGTCGATACGATGCATGCCGTCCGCATCGAAGGCAATAAGGCGGCCCACGGTGCCGAGGCGAGGCCGGAAACCGCCCTATGGCTCCTGAAGGAAAGCCACCGGCTGGGGCAGTGGCTGTACATGAGCCTCACGGGTGCAGCGGCCAACGATGTCCCGACCTACCAGGAGCCCGCCCCCGGCGCTCCCGGCGACAAGTCGAAAGGCGAGTTGAAGCGCGAGAAGAAGGCGATTCTTGAAAGGCTGGCCTCGCAAGAGGCCCGGATGCAGAAGATCCTCGACGACCTGGCCGCCGCCCGGCAGTCCGCCGTCCAGGCCAAGGCGTCGGAAGAGGAACTCCGCGCCCGGCTCCAGGCCGCGCAGCACGTCGCCAGCGTGCTCGACTTCAGCGAGGCCGAAACGCGAAAGCACCTGATCGACACCCAACTAGCCGACGCCGGCTGGGACATGGGCCACGGGCAGTGCTCGATCCGGCAAGTGGGCCGGGAGGTCGAAATTGCCCACCAGCCGACCGAGACGGGCATCGGCTTTGCCGATTACGTGCTGTACGACGACAACGACGCACCGCTGGCAGTGGTCGAGGCCAAGAAGACGGCCAAGGACCCGGAAGAGGGCCGCACCCAGGCGAAATGCTACGCCGATGGGCTCGAAAAAGAGCACGGCCGGAGGCCCGTCATCTTCTATACCAACGGGTTCGACATCTGGATTTGGGACGACGCCGCCCACTGGCCGCCCCGCAAGGTCTACGGCTTCTACTCGAAGGACAGCCTGCAATTCATGGTCAAGCAGCGTGCATCCTCCACGGCGCTTTCCCAAATCATCCCCAAGGAAGAAATCGTCAACCGGCTCTATCAGATCGAAGCCGTTACCCAGGCGCTCGAGCGGTTCCAGAACCGCCGCCGCAAGGCCCTGATCGTCCTGGCCACCGGCACCGGAAAGACGCGCGTGGCCATTGCCGTGGCCGAGGCGCTGTTCCGCGCCGGTTGGGTGAAGCGAGTGCTGTTCCTGTGCGACCGTCGGGAACTGAGAAAGCAAGCCCACAACGCATTCAAGCAACACCTGCCCAACGCCGGCCGCGTGTACGTCACTGCGCAAACCCAACAGCAGCGAGAGCACCGCATTTACCTGGCCACCTACCCGGCCATGATGAAGTGCTTCCAGACGTTCGACCCCGGCTTCTTCGACCTGATCATCGCCGACGAGTCGCACCGGAGCATCTACAACCGCTATCGCGACCTGCTTCACTATTTCGATGCCCTGCAAGTGGGCCTGACCGCCACGCCGCGCAAGGACCTCATCACGCACAACACGTACGAACTGTTCGGCTGCGAAGACAACGACCCTACCGCCTATTACAGCTACGACCAGGCCGTGGCCGACGAACACCTGACCCCGTTCGAGGTACAAACCTTCACCACGCCCTTCCTGCGCGAGGGGATCAAGTACGGCCAAATGTCGGTCGAGCAGCGGCAACAGCTTGAAGAAAATGAAATCGAGCCCGACGCCATCGAGTTCGAGCAGCGCCAGGTCGACAAGCACATCTACAACAAGGACACCAACCGCCGCATCCTCCGCAACCTCATGGACAGCGGCATCAAGGTGGACGACGGCAGCCGGCTGGGAAAGAGCATTATCTTCGCCCGCAACCACAACCACGCCGTCCTGCTCGAGCGCCTGTTCGAGGAGATGTACCCACAGTATGGCGGCGACTTCTGCCGGGTGATCGACAATTACGACCCGCGGGCCGAAGCGCTCATCGACGACCTGAAAGGCGAGGGCAACAACCCGGAGTTGACCATCGCCATTTCGGTGGACATGCTCGACACGGGCATCGACGTGCCGGAAATCGTCAACCTGGTATTCGCCAAGCCGGTGTACTCATACGTGAAGTTCTGGCAGATGATCGGCCGCGGCACCCGCCTGTGCGAGAACCTGTTCGGTCCGGGCAAGGACAAGAAGAAGTTCCTCATCTTCGACCACTGGGGCAACTTCGAGTTCTTCGAGGAGCAGTACACGGAGCCCGAAGCCACGCCCGGCAAGTCGATCCAGCAGGTGTTGTTCGAGGACCGCATCCGTCTGGCCGAGGCCGCCGTGGCCGCGCAGGACACCGGGGCGTTCGACCTTGCGTGCGATTTGCTCCTGGCCGACGTCCGCGCGCTCGACGACCACACCATCGCCGTCCGCGACAAGTGGCGCGAGGTGAAGACGCTCCAGCAGGACGGCGCCATCAAGCAGTTCGACGCGGCCACTAAGAGCATGCTGAAAACGGTCATTGCCCCGCTCATGCAGTGGCGCAACATTGCCGGGCACGTGCCCGCCTGCCAGTTCGACGCGCTCTGCTGCCGCCTTCAGACGGGCCTGCTCACCGGCGCGTCGGGCACAGAAAACCTCCGGGACGAGCTGATCAACCGCGTCGTGGGCCTGCAAGTGAACCTGAACCCGGTCCGCGCGAAGCTGCCGGTAATCGAGAAAGTCAAACGCGGCCCGTTCTGGACCGCCCCGACCGTGGCCGACCTCGAACAGGTCCGGCGCGAGCTGCGCGGCGTCATCCACTACCAGGGCGAGGGGGGCCCCGGCGGCCGGCCCCGGCAGCCGAAGGTCATCGACGTGACCGAGGACGACGGCCAGATCGAAACGGCCCGATACCGCCCCAAGCTGCAAGGCCTGGAACTGATCGAATACCGCAATCGCGTGCAGCAGGTGCTCACGTCGCTGATCGACTCGACGCCCGCGCTGCAGAAAATCAAGGCCGGCCAGCCGGTTTCGGGCGAGGAACTCGACAAGGTAGCTTCGCTCGTACTGGCCCAGGCGCCCGACCTCGACCTGCGCGACCTGCTGGAATACTACCCCGAGACGGCCGGCAACCTGGCCGTGGCCATCCGCGGCATCATCGGGCTCGACGCCCGCGCCGTCACCGAACGGTTCACCGCGTTCGCCCGGGCCCACAAGCTCAACTCGACCCAGCTTCGCTTCCTCGACCTGCTGAAGAACCACATCCGCGACTACGGCGCGATCGAGGTCGACCAGCTTTACGAGTTGCCGTTTACCGTGCTCGACAAGGACGGGCTCGACGGCGTATTCCCCGACGGGCACGTGGCCGACGAACTCGTCGCCCTGGTCGAATCGTTCGCCACGCCCCCCACCGCCGCCCCGGACCAAACCGCATGAACACCATCAATGTCCCCGCTGACCTCGCGTCGGTGGCACCATGACTTACAAGCTACCCACAACGCACCGAACACCACCATCCGCCCCCGCCGACCCCGTGTCGGTGGAGCGATGATTGACCACTACCCAAGGCACCGAACCCCGCATGATCACCGGCAAACTGAGGCAAGACGTGGACCGTCTTTGGGAAGAGTTCTGGACCGGCGGCATCACCAACCCGCTGACGGTCATCGAGCAGATCTCCTTCCTCATGTTCTCGCGCATGCTCGACCTGCGCGAAAACCTCAACCAGCGGAAGGCGAATCGATCGAAGGGCCGATCCGACGTGAAGATGATCTTCCGCCCCGACCAGCAGCATCTCCGCTGGAGCAGTTTCCGGCACGAGGAGCCGGCCGAGATGCTCAAGATCGTCCGCGACGAGGTCTTTCCTCATTTCCGCACGGTGGGCAACTCCGGCTCGACCTTCCACGAGTACATGGCCGACGCCCAATGCCTCATCCAGAAGCCGGCCCTGTTGGACAAGGCAGTCCAGATGATCGACCGCCTGCCCATCGAACAGAGCGACACCAAGGGCGACCTGTACGAATACCTGCTCAGCAAGCTGACCACCGCCGGCATCAACGGGCAGTTCCGCACGCCCCGGCACGTGATCCGGACCATGGTGGAGCTGATCGACCCGAAGCCCACCGACGTCGTGGCCGACCCGGCCTGTGGCACGGGCGGTTTCCTGGCCGCCGTCCACGAATACGTGCTGCGCACCAACACGTCGCCCGAGGGCGTCATCGAGCGCGAAACCGGCGACGGCGACACCGCGACCATCTACACCGGCGACCGGCTCAACCCCGACCAGCGCCGCCACGTGCTCAACCACATGCTGTTCGGGTTCGACTTCGACGCCACCATGCTGCGCATCGCGTCGATGAACCTCATCCTGCACGGGCT
>JAVEUP010000380.1:0-3531 GCA_034005525.1 Thermoguttaceae bacterium
GGAAGATTTGGGGTCAAAGCTTGATTAGTGATTAGTGGTTTGCCGGCAGAGGCGGAGTTGGTAGAATCGAGTGAATCAACGGTGCGGTACTGTTGTGCAAGAATAACGCTACCGCTGACCTTTGATTCGCTCGCACACCGTTACTTCGCTCGGCGCCGACGACGCGGGCGAGTCGAACCTGACCTACACGTGGACCGTGCTGGTGAAGCCGGCGGGGGCCGGCGATCCGGCGTTCAGCGTCGAAGGCAAGGAGGGAGACGGCAGCGGCACCCACGCCGCCCGCACGACCACGGCCACGTT
Source organism: Thermoguttaceae bacterium (assembly GCA_034005525.1). GTDB lineage: Bacteria > Planctomycetota > Planctomycetia > Pirellulales > Thermoguttaceae > PWXP01. The sequence continues at coordinate 301 of JAVEUP010000380.1, forward strand.
CACCGCGCTGGGCAACTGTGCAAACCGTGGATCACCTGGATCTGGCAGGGCCAAGGGGAGCGGGTGATCGCCGCCATTGATCAGGGCATCAAACAAACTGACGACGACGCCACCCTGGAGACGCTCCGCGAGAGCCGCGGCTACTTGCACAACAACCGCCATCAAATGCGCTACGAAAGTACCGCCGCCGCGGCCTACCGGTTACCACCGCGTTGATGGAGTTGACGATCAAGCAGATCAACCGCCGCATCAAAGGCACTGAAAAGTTCGGGCGCGACGGCGCCGAACCGCTACTCCAACTCGTCGCCGACAAACTCAGCGAAACCCAACCCCTGGAAACCTACTCGAAAAACAAAGCCGAAACCCAAACCGGCAAATACAAATCCCGCGCCAAAGCCTGACAAACCCTGTCCTGCACCCCCGCCGGCTTGGCGGCCCCCTGACAATGGCCTCGCTGACTCGTCGAATCGCTCATCCGCCTGCGGCGCAGCTTTGGGCGGAAGGAAGTGCTACCTGTGACAGCAAGCACCGGAGGCACGCTTCTGGCAGCCTGCATGATCGACAACCGTGCGTCGCCCGGCAACCTGCCACAACCTTAGCCAAGCAGGGAATCAGCGTGTCGGAGCGTCTTGCCAGACGCCAGCCTCCCGGGACTTTGACAACTTGGGGATTACTGGATAGATTCACTACTGCCTGGATCGCGGGGTCTTGGGAGGCGAGGCGGGGGGGCGTTGTTTGCGGAAGGTGCCCTTCCCAATGTTGCCGGGAAATCCACCTCCGGGACCGCGTCCTGTCCAGACCGGCGTTTCCGTTGAACGTTCTCGAATCGAGGAAGGCCCATGAACACCGACGACAACCCGTACCGGAGTCCCCAAGTTCCCGCCGCTGAGATTGCCGCAACCGATTCCACGCGGCCGGAGTCGTGGGCACGCTATCCCTTCGTTTCAGGGCACACCCGCGCGGCGTGGACCGTCGGGCTCCTGGCGTTGGGCATCGTCGCCGACCTGCTTGGGATCGGATCGACGCTATTGCAGGTGAACCTTCTCAACCGGGCGGCCACCATCGGAATCGACGAGGACGAGGCGACGCTTAACGACCTGCGTCAGGGTGTCATCGGACTGACGCAGAGCTTCGTGTATATTGCCAGCGCCGTTGCCTTTCTAATGTGGATCCATCGCGCGTATCGCAACCTTCCGCCGCTGGGAGCCACAGGGCTGAAACATTCGCCCGGCTGGGCGGTTGGCTACTTCTTCATCCCAATCGTCAATCTTTACCGACCCTACCAGGCCGCACGTGAAATCTGGCTGGGCAGCTACCCAAGGCGGGCCTCGGATGAATTAAGTTCATACGGCCTGACCCCCAGTGCGGCGCTGGTCGGTTGGTGGTGGGCCTTTTGGCTGATCATGAACTTCACTGGTCAGATCAGCATGCGGTTGACGTTGCAGGGCGAGAGCATCGAAATGTTGCTGGCCGGCTCCTGGGCCTCGATCGTGACGGATCTGATCTCGGTGCCGGCGGCGATTCTGGCCATCATGCTGGTCTGGGGAATCGATGCGAACCAAACGGCGCGCCACGGGGAGATCGTCGGTGCGGGACCTGCGACGATGGCCTCGCCGGTAGCGTTCAACCTCTGATTGTGCCGCCACGTCATGGCCGCCGATCAGCGGCAACTACTCCGGGACGGGCAACGAAAGGTCCCGGGCCTTGTCGTAGGAAATCAAAGCCTTGTCCTCGGTGTCGTACCAGGCCGATTCGTTGTGAGAACGCTGGCTGATCTCGCTGGGGGTGGCATGTTCGAATGCCCGGGCAACCACTTCCAGGACTTTCGTTTCGCGGAGGGTGAACACAACGTCGAGTTCTTCTACCCGAGGACCGAGGCGATACTGCTCGCCGATGTTGCCATTTTGGTACTCGATTTCCTCGATTTCGACGAACTGATCCAACTCCATCTGTTCGCGCAGCCCGCCATAGTCGGCCGGCACGGGGCCGTAGGGCAAGCGACGATAGGCGGCCCCCGTAAGCGAAACGGTTTCCGAACGAAAATGCAGGAAATCGGCATAGAAGAGCAGCTTGTTCAAACTCGTGGCAGTTACGGACTTGAGCCGTCGGCAGAACCAGGCAACGACGGCTACGTACTTCTCGTAGTGAAACAAACGGTAACCGGTGCGCAATGACAATTCCTCGGGCATGCACCAGAGGTTGCCCGGGTCACGAGCATCGGCCGCCAAGTCGTCGGCTCGATCTTCCAGCGCTGCCACGACACGCTGCCGCTGCCAATCGGAGAGTCTTGCTCCATTCCGTTCCATCAGCCGGCGGACATAGTCTGGGTCCTCGCACGCACGAAGCGCCGTGTCGTGTGCCGGATCCTGCAGAGCGCCGGCCTCATAACGGTTGATCGTCGCCTCGCTCATACCCAGCAAGGCCGCGAACGATCTCTGACTCAACCGGTATTGGCGACGCAACTCCCTGATTTGTTCCGGCGTGAGCAGCCCTTTAAGCCGTCGATACTCGGCGAAGGCCATTGCGGCAGGATCAAGGCCGTCTTCCACCTCGCTTGTTCCACATGACGGGCAGATCACAATCGGCACCTCGAATCGGATTGTTTCACCGCGCACATCGAACCTCATAGCCTGCTGCTCGTGGTGAAGCGGTCCACCCTGGCCGCAGATGATGCAGTACTCGTCAACGGTGCTCATGGTGATTCCCGTAATGGATACTTAATGCGGTACTCCGCAGCGTGGAACGACCAAATGACTGCGTGTGTCACTGTTCGCTTGCGTGGATCGGGACGAAGTGTCACCTTAATGTATGCCTCGGTCTTGTCCACCATGGCGCCGAAGGTCCATACGTCCGAGGCTGGCTCGAAGTCGTCAGGACTGGGCCCTTCGGAATAGTCCTCAGTTTTCAAACCCTGGAGGTACGCCATCGCACGGTCCCGGGTTATGCCGAGTCCGGCCAGATGTTCTTTGCCTTTGGCCGATCGCTTCAGCCAACGAGTATGCCCCAGTGTCAGCGCCGCCTTGAAGTCACTGAGGAACTCGTTCACTTCCTGCCGAGTGGCCATGGGTCGCTCCGTGACGGTTTCAGGTGAAGAGCCTCCATGATCCCACCCTTCCACCGCCGTGCCAACCCAACCTTCGACGAATGATCGGCAATTGAATCCTATCATTTGATAGTATTTCTGTCAAGACCCAAAGAAAGTCCCTGCTACGGGGGGGGGGGGGGGGGGGG
>JAVEUP010000381.1:0-3522 GCA_034005525.1 Thermoguttaceae bacterium
CACTAATGGGAATCACGCAACGCATCCTCGACGTAACCTCTGGCCACGCAATACCTTCTGACACATCCGACGTTTTCAGCAAAATTTGGAACTACTGAGCTTGCGTTTTGCGGGGGTGACACTCATGGCAAGCAGGATGCTTACCCCACTTCTCAGACTTGACAAAGCACGAGAGCCACCGCCTTGCCCTCCCGCCGATGATGGGGCATAATCTTCCAAAACGTATCCCTGACGCGAGGAACGGTACTGGAATGAACATTGCGCTTTCGCCCTTGGATATGACGATCGTGGTGCTCTATTTGCTGGGCGTCACGGCCCTGGGGCTCTGGTATAGCCGGGGCATCAAGTCGAGCAAGGACTACTTCCTTGCCGGCCGGTCGCTACCCTGGTGGGCGGTGGGCATGTCGCTGGTCGTGTCCGATATCGGCGCCAAGGATATGGTCGGGCTGGCCACGGACGGCTACCGCTACGGCATCGTGATGATGAACTTCGATTTCATCGGCTGCGCCTTTCCGGTGCTCGTCGCGGCGTTCCTGTTCATGCCGTTCTTCTGGATGGCCGGCGTCTACACCATTCCCGAATACCTCGGCCGCCGTTACAGCCAGCAGGTTCGCACTTGCTTCGCCGTGCTCTGGGCCGTCTTCATGATCGGCACGGTGGGAACGATCTTCGTTAGCGCCGCAGCCATGTTCGAAGGCCTGTTGGGCTGGCACTTCTGGCTCTCCGTAGGTGTTACCGGTATCCTGGTGGCGGCTTATACAACCGCCGGCGGTTTGAAGGCGGTGGTTGTTACCGACGCCTTGTCGTGTGTTGTGCTCATTGGCGGCGCGGCGCTGATCTGTATCTTCGGACTGATGGAGGTCGGCGGGTTCAGCGGATTGCACGAGAAGGTCGCCTCGCTCGAGTGGACCGAACACCATTTCCAGATGGTGCTCCCGGCCGATCATCCGGAGTATCCGTGGCTGGCCGTGCTGCTGGGGCTGGGCCTGGTTCAGGGCCCCGCTTATTGGATTGGCAACCAGGCGATTGTGCAGCGCGCCTTAGGTAGCAAGAGCCAGGCGCAGGCGCGGGCGTCGTACCTCTTCTGCGCGGTGATCAAGCTCGTCTTTCCCGTCCTGTTGGTTGTCCCCGGCCTGATCGCCGTGGCGCTGTTCCACGACAAACTCGGCCGGCCCGACGCGACATGGCAGGGCGGCGGCCAGGTGCTGCCCATGCTCCTGGTACGATTGCTGCACCCGGGCGTCTTGGGGCTTGTGCTGGGCGCGTTCATGGCCGGCGTGCTGTCGAACCTGGACTCCTATGTCAACTCGGCCAGCACGCTCCTGGTGAGCGACCTCTACCGGCCGTTCTTCTCCGGGGCCTCCGACGCGCATTGCCTGCGCGTGGGGCGCTGGCTGGTGGTCGTGCTCTTGTCGGTTGGAGCTGCGGCCAGCTACCTGATTCAACGAGGTTTCGGCTCGGTGTTCGAGGCGTTCCAGGTGTTCATGACCTTCTTCCAGGGGCCCCTGCTGGCGCTGTTGCTCCTGGGCATGCTCACGCAGCGGGCTACCGCGCCCGGCGGCTTCGCCGGGATGCTCTTGGGCGTCGGCACGGCCATGGCGATGCACTCGCAGCGATTCCTGTTCGGGCGTGAACACGCCGTGTCGTTTCTCTGGGTTGCCTGGTGGTCGTTTGTCGCGGCGCTGCTTGGCACGATCGTGGTGAGCTTCGTTACCCGACCCTACGATCAACAGCGGCTGCGCGGCCTGGTATGCTGGCTTCCCAGCGAGGAGCAGAAGATATGACGAGCCTTTTGTACACCCCAACGTTCCTGTCCGCAACATTCCCGCTGGCCAACATCGGCGGCGGGCCGCTGGCCGGCCGGCTGGCCTTCATGGCCGTCTTCGTCGTCCTGCTTGTTTGGATCCTGCTGATGCCGGCGCGGCTGATCGGCCAAGACGACGGCCCGGTCGCCTGGTGGAAGAACGCCCGATTCTGGGCCGCTCTGATCGCCCTGATCGAGATCGGGGTGTACTGGCAATTCGGCTGAGCGCGTATGTATCGCAACAATGTAACCATTCAGGCTTTCCATGTGCCAGGGCCACGATAAGAACACCGAAACTCAGGACACCAGGAGCGTGGCCGCTGATCCCAACTGCGACGCGCAGAAGCCGGGTTGTGTCAGGCTGTGGTGGATCGCCTCGCGGCCGTACTCGCTGACGGCATCGACCATGCCGGTGATCTTCGGGACTGCCATGGCCGTGATTATTGGCGGGGCCGAAATGCATTGGTTCAGGTTTGCCGCGGCGTTTGCCGGCATGGTGGCGCTCCACGTCGGAGCGAACCTCCTGAACGACGGCATTGATTTCAAGCGCGGCTTCGATCGGCGCGTCAACCCGGTCAGCGGCGCCGTGGTCCGAGGTTGGATCACGCCTCGGCGGGCGTTCGCGGTAGCAGGAGCGCTGTTTGCCGTCGGATCCGCTCTCGGCGCTGTTCTTGTGGCCGTCGCCGGCCTGCCCGTCCTGTGGATCGGGCTTGTGGGCGTCGTGATAGGGTTTCTGTATTCGGCCGGGCCGTTCGCGCTGAAGTACCACGCAGTGGGCGATCTTGCGGTCTTCCTCGACTTCGGAATCCTTGGCGCCATGGGCGCATGGGCCGTACAGACGGGCCAGCTATCGTGGATTCCGGCGTTATGGGCGATACCGATGTCGCTGTTGGTCATCGGCATCCTGCACGCCAACAACTGGCGCGACATCGACTTCGACACGGCAGGCGGAGCGAAGACAATGGCCTCGTTGCTCGGCGATCGGCTCTCCGTAGCCTACTACGGACTGCTCGTTTACTCACCGTACGTGGTCGTACTGGCGATCATCGTGCTGAGTCGTCTTGGCGTCGGACCGAAGATGCCGCTGACATTCTTTATTACGTTCCTGACCTTGCCGCTGGCCGTGCGGCTGATGCGTTGTGCCCTCGGGCGAAACACCAACGCCGACCCTGCACCGTTTCGCTCCCTGGACGGTGCAACCGGCCAGCTCAACCTCGCGTTCGGGCTCCTCTCCACCGCCGCGCTCGTTCTCGCGGCAGTACTGCGTTGACACGGCAACTGCAGGGTGAGCCAAGCGGAGCAAGTCACGCTACTCGCCAGGACAAGGCAGCGCCCGCCCAGATCTGCCTGCTCCTCCGTGACGACGTCGCAGTTCGATCCCGCCCGGATTATTCATGTAGGGACCACGAAAAGGGCCCATCCGGCGCGGGGCCGGATGGGCCGGGGGTGGTTGGGGGTTGGTTGATGCTGGGTGATCCGCAGTTCAGCGGGCATTCCAACTCGGAACGGTTGCGGTGCCGGGTACGGTCCAGCCCGTAGCATCGCCGATCCGGCCGAGTCTGCCTGGCAGGCTTGTCAGATCGTTCAGAACCGACGAAAGACCCAGGCCGACACTGCCAACCGAACGCGCCGAGGCCACGATGACTGCCCGAAGCACGCTGCCCTCGCCGGGCGAATGGTCGGATCGGACGCTGTGGTTGGGTTGCTCCGTGATGATC
>JAVEUP010000194.1:0-14632 GCA_034005525.1 Thermoguttaceae bacterium
CGATCTGCTCTTCTCCGCGACATACAGCAGGGTTGCCTTCTCACCCCGGTCGGCTGCCATGCGAATGTGGACAATCGGGTGCTGCTCAGTTGGAACGGCCAGCAGGGGGCTTTCCAGCAGTGGCGGCGCGCCGGGTTGCGCATCGATGCGTGACGGGGCCCATGGCATCGAACCGTCGCGGAAGTCCCATCGCGTCGCCGTGCTCGGCTCGGTTGTTTCCGCCGGGGCAACGATCCGAATCGACTCAATGGCAAACGGCCCGGCCGACGGCGGATCGACGCGCAGGCGAATGATCTTTCGGGCGGCCTGCCAGAAGGGCCGCACGCGGTAGGTCCGGATCGTATCGTCTCCGATGCAGTCGAACAGGACCATCTTCTGGCCGCTGAACCCGCCGTAGCGGCCTTCCAGAGTCTCGGTCCAGTAGAGTTCGGCTCGGCCGGCGGCCGACTTCATTCGGATTTCGACCCATTGCCCCGCCGTTGCCGCAATGGGATCGAACACGGAGCTGATCAACAGGGGATCGTTTCCGGTGGGCTGCCCGGTGAGTGCGCCGTCTTCAACCGCCAAATTAGCGATACTGCCCGGCGACCACAGCTTGCCGTCGGCCTCGGTGGCGAAACGCCACTGAATCAGGGTCCGCTCCTCCATGCCGGCGGCCGGTGCGGCAAGCAGCAGGAGCGAGAAAGCCGTAATGGTGGGCAGGCAAGTTCGGTGGCGCATGGCAGGACTTTCTCAATGCGGGTTGGCGGGAAAGGGCGGGGCGGATGGCTGCGAGGGCGGCAATGGCTCTCATAATCTCGGCTCTTTCGTTCCCAGGTGCAGAACTGCCTGGCGCGTGGGTGAACCCGGATGCTGAGACATCCGGAACCACCCACCCTACGGCTTGTCACTACCGATTCGCACCCAGAAACGGAAGAACCATGATTTCTCACGATCCATTATATCCTCGCGCATGTGCAATCCGGAAAGCCCCCCTCATCGCACTTGTCGGTAAAGCGTATAATTCTCTTGGCAATCGTTCACGGCGAGACCCGCCACAGCGCCCAAGAGGCCCAATGAGCCGCCCGTAATGGCTGCAACGATGGGCACTCCTTTCTCATCGAGGCCGGGCAGTTCACGATTCTGGCCTTGAAAACGAGTCCGATCATGACACGCAGCATTATTCTTCCACCCGCCGACCCGCTTGAGGCCGACGGAGCCCGAACCGCCGGCTGGTGGCAAGGCAGCGACGATGAAAGCGTACTGTGCAATCTTTGCCCGCGGCATTGTCGCATTGTGCCGGGCAAGCGAGGCTTCTGTTTCGTGCGCGAGAACCGGGCAGGCCGGCTGGTTTCAGCCACGTACGGCCGGAGCACCGGGTTTTGTATCGACCCGATCGAGAAGAAGCCGCTATTTCATTTTTTCCCTGGCACGGCAGTGCTTTCTTTCGGCACGGCAGGATGCAACCTGGGTTGCCGTTATTGCCAGAACTGGACGATGTCGCGCAGCCGCGACGTCGCGGCCGGATCGGAACTGGCGCAGCCGGAGACCATCGCCAACGCGGCAACACAACTCGACTGTAAGAGCGTCGCCTTCACGTACAACGACCCGATTATTTGGGCGGAGTACGCCATCGACACGGCCGCGGCATGCCGCGCCGCCGGAGTGAAGACTGTTGCAGTTACCTCCGGCTATATCACCGAGCAGGCCCGGGCGGAGTTCCTCCGGTACATCGACGCGGCAAACGTGGACCTGAAAGGGTTCACCGAGGCGTTCTACCACGACTATTGTGGCGGGCAGCTTGCTCCCGTGCTCGACACGCTTCGCTATCTGGCTCGCGAAACCGAAGTGTGGCTCGAAATCACCAACCTGGTCATTCCCGGAGCGAACGACTCGCCGGCCGAGATTGAGCAAATGTGTCAATGGATCGCCCGCGAGCTGGGCCCCGACGTGCCGCTTCACTTCACCGCGTTCCATCCGGACTTCCAGGTGAACGACCGCGGCCCCACGCCTCGCGAGACGCTGCTGATGGCGCACCGGATCGCAAGACGCGCCGGGCTGCATCACATCTACACGGGCAACCTGGACGACCCCGAACATCAGGCCACCCTCTGTCCGGAATGTGGACAGGTTGTGATCGGGCGGCATGGCTACGTTCTGACTCCATATCGTATCACCGACGGCCGTTGTTCCCATTGCGGCGCTCCGATTGCCGGCCGATTTGCCGATGGGCCGGGCGACTGGGGCGGGCGGCGGCTGCCCATTCGCATTGCCAACTACGCCATCTCCCCAAGCCCACGGAAGGTCTAGCAAGTGCTCTCACCATCGAACAGGCCCGAATTCAGCGACGAACAACAGCAGCAGATTCTCCGTGCGGCGGGGCAGCGTGTGCGCGCCACCGTTTCGGGCTCGCCGGCTGAACCGCTGGGCCGAATCCTTGCCGGTATCGCCGACACACCGCTTTACGGCGCGTTTGTTAGCCTGAAGCGTACCGGGAAACTGCGGTCCTGTTGTGGCTGTCTGGGCGATGCCATTTCCCTGGATCGGGCCGTCGACCGCGCCGCCGACCGCGCCGCATGCGACGACCCGCGATTTCCGCCCATCACACCCGACGAACTGGACCAGCTCGATATGGAGGTCTGGCTCCTGTGGCATCCGGAACCAGTTCACGAGCGGGGCGAGGACCGCGCGCGCGCGGTCGAAATCGGCCGGCATGGAGTCCAGATTGCCCGCGGTGCCGCCCGCGGCCTGCTGCTGCCCGGCGTCGCCGTCGAGCACCGGCTGGACGCTGAGGGGTTCCTCAAACAGGTATGTCTGAAGGCCGGTCTGCCCGTCGATGCATGGAAGCAGGACGATACCGAGCTGATGACGTTCGAGGGCTATGCGATTCGCGGAAAGCTTGCGAACGTGAGTGATACCGCTTCCGGCCGGAGTGACATTCCTTTATCACAGCTTGACAAGACCTTCCCCACAGGCAAGCATCGGCCGGCCGGCGTCCGGCCGCCTGCCGTTGCCGGCAAGTTCTACCCGGCCAATCCCAGCGCCGTCGATGCGATGCTGGATGATCTGATGCCCGAGCGGATCGAACCCGAAAATTGGGCGGCCGCAATGGTCCCGCACGCCGGATGGGTCTACTCGGCCCACCTGGCTGCTGCAACGCTTGCCCGGGTACGGATCCCGCCGCAAGTCATCATTCTTTGTCCGAGGCACCGTCAAGCTGGCGCCGAGTGGGCCGTGGCGCCGCACGAGGCTTGGGGGCTGCCCGGCATGACGGTCGCTTCCGATCCCCAACTGGCGGAGCGTTTGTCAAACGGAATTGCTGGACTTCAGCTCGACGCCGTCGCGCACCGTGACGAGCACGCCATCGAGGTGCAACTGCCGCTGATCGCGAGGCTTCGGCCGGACGCGCGGGTAGTCGGCATCGCCATTGGCGGCAACAGTCTTCCCCGGCTCCAGCAGTTCGGACAGCAGCTTGCCGGCGTCCTGCGTCCGCTCGACCCTTGCCCTCTGCTGGTCATCTCAACCGATATGAACCATTTCGCCGACGACCGTCACACGCGGGCGATCGACCGCCTGGCCCTCGATGCCCTGCAATCGCTCGATCCGGCGGTGCTCTACCGCACCGTGCGCGAGCGGCACATCAGCATGTGCGGCGTCATGCCCGCGGTGATTGTCATGGAGGCGCTCCGCGCGCTCGGTTCGCTCACTTGCGTTGAAGAAGTCGGCTACGCCACCAGCGCCGACACCGGCGGCGACACGTCGCACGTAGTCGGCTACGCAGGCGTGCTGTTCGGGTGAGTTGCCCCGTTGGAGTTCACGGTTCAGGCGTAGGTGTAGGGTGGGTGGTTCTGGCCGCGTAGCGGTCAGGTTCACCCACGCACCCTCTCGAGGTTCACGCCTCATCGCTCGCGAGTTGCGTATCACATTCCCCATCCCACCGCGCGTGGGTGAACCCGGCCTGGGGCGGGCGGTAAGGACGACGCTCTGCACGATCATCCTTGCCGCGTAGCCGAGGCTCCGGCGTTTGGCCGGCCGGAACCACCTACCCTACGATCCTGCAGCGATTGGATGAAGGGAGAAGGTGGATGCCCGTTGAGGGTTGACATTGAACGCACAAGCTGTCAGAATAGCACGTAGTGTTGGGGGGATTGAATCCGGCCCTTTCTACTCCATTCAGGGCAGCCGATGGACAGCTTCGAATCCGGCGGGCAAACCGGCACGGCTTCGACCGCGTCAAGCCTGATCGCGGCCGCGAAGACACAGCAGCCGGAGGCGTGGGACCGGCTTGCCCGGCTTTATGGGCCGATGGTCTACGGTTTTGCCCGCTCCTTCGCCTTGCAGCAGTCCGACGCCGCCGACGTTGCCCAAGAAGTGTTCGCCTCCGTCAGGACGGGGCTGGCACGGTTCGAACACCGCAAGCCGGAAGACCGCTTTCGGGCGTGGCTGTACACAATTACACGCAATCAGGTCCGCCTCCATGTGCGCCGCCGGGACCGCGCTGCGCAGGCGGTCGGCGGCACCGAGGCGCACCAGGCGATGCAGCAGATTCCCGACTCGCTGGCCGAGTATTCCACCAGCTACTCCGGCGATGGCGAAGCGCCTTTCCTGCGGCGGGCGATGGAAATCATCCGGGCGGAATTCGAGCCCAACGTCTGGTCGGCCTTCCTGGCCTTCACGCTGCACGACCGTACAGCCGCCGACGTCGGCGACGAGTTGGGCATGTCGGCCGACGCCGTCCGCCAGGCCAAATGCCGCGTCCTGCGGCGGCTCAAAGAGTTCCTGGCCGACGACTGAATCAAACCGCAGGCGGAGTGAAACTGCCTTCGTAAGCCACGACTGCACCAAGACTTGCGTTCTGCAGCCGGCTCTCGCCGCCAAATGCTGTCACGCTCCGGCATTAGTAAGGTAGCGGCCGGCGCGTCCGCACGAATCGTTTAATGTCAGGAAAGGGTTGGCAAAATGGCCGAACACTACGGAAATGAAGCACCCAACGACCGGCTGGCCGAGCAATCGTCACCGCCGGCCGATCCATCGCCGGACCAGGAAAATCAGCCCGAAGTGAGCACCGCGCGCGATATGGCCGACGAGTTCGATACGCTCGTCGCCTTGCTGCGTCAGCCGGCCCGGCCGGATTCCTTCTCCCAGGAACCGGCCTGCCAGCGCGCGGTCGAGGCCATCCGGCAAATGGGCCGCACGCCGAATCCCTCCGAACTGGACCCGGCCGTCTCAGCCGACGGCCAAATGCCGGCCCTCCGGGCCCTGGGACAATACCAACTGCTCGAGAAACTCGGCGAGGGCGGCATGGGCGCCGTCTACCGCGCGCTGCACACCCGGCTGGAAAAGGTCGTTGCCGTGAAGGTCATGTCGGCCGGGCGCGTGGACGATCCGGAGGCGATTGCCCGCTTCGACCGCGAGATGCGGGCGGTGGGGCGGCTGAATCATCCGAATATCGTCGGCGCGTTCGACGCCGGCGAGAGCGACGGCTCGCACTACCTGGTCATGGAACTGGTCGACGGGCAGGACCTCGGGGCGATCGTCCGCCGCACCGGCCCCCTGCCGGTAGCCGACGCCTGCGAGGCCATTCGCCAGGCGGCTGTCGGGCTCGACCACGCTCATGCCCACGGACTGGTCCACCGCGACGTGAAGCCCTCGAACTTGATGCTCACCCGGCAGGGCGAAGTCAAAGTGCTTGACTTGGGCCTGGCCCGGCTGGCCGAGCAGGTTCCCGGCGGGGTCGAGCTGACCAGCACGGGGCAGATGATGGGCACGTTCGATTACATGGCCCCCGAGCAGGGCAGCGACAGCCACGCGGTGGACCACCGTGCCGACGTCTACGCCCTGGGCGCCACGCTCTACAGGCTGCTGGCCGGCCGCGCCCCCTTCGCCGGCCCGCAATATGACACGCCCATGAAGCGCATGATGGCCCTGGCCACCGAAGACCCGGAGCCGATCCGCCAGATTCGGCCCGACGTGCCCAAGGACCTTGCCCGGGTGATCCACCGCATGTTGGCCCGCGACCCCGGCCGTCGCCCCGCGACGGGCCGCGAGGCGGCGGACCTGCTTGCCCCCTTCGGCCCCGGGTCCGACCTTGCCGGCCTTGTCGCCCGCGCCGACGAGGCCGCGCCCAAGCCGTCCGTCGAGCCGGGCACCGCCAGCACGCAGCCCGCCGCAGCGTCGGCCATGGAGCACACCCCGCACACGATCCAGATTTCGCCTCCCGCCGCCTTCCGGCCCCGGGCCGGCCGCTTGTCCCGGCTTGCCGCGTGGTTCGGCAAACTGCCGCCGGTTGGCCGCTTCGGCCTGGCGGCCGCCGCCGGCGCCGCGGCCCTCGTTCTTCTGGCCGTGCTCCTGACGGTGAAAACCCCGCAGGGCACGCTGGTGATCGAGAGCGACGATCCCAACATCGAAGTGCTCGTGAAGCAGAACGGCGAGGTCATCGACATCGTAAGCGCCGAGCAGGGCTGGAAGGTGGGCTTGAAGGATGGCAGATATGACGTCGCGCTAAGCGGCGGTGCGGACCGGATGCAGCTTTCCGAAGATCAGGTGACGCTCGCCCGCGGTGGCCGAGTTGTGCTGCGGGTGATAAAGAAGGCCCAGGATGGTGTTTCCGTTTCCGCCGTTCCGCTAATTGCTCCATCAGTCGCACAGTATGTCGACGGCGATTGGGTGCGCCTGATCAACCGCATGTCGGACCTATGTATTGGCGTGAACGGTGCCTCGACCGAGCCGCGCGCGTCGTTGCATCAATACGATCCGGTGCCCGGCGCGCTCGAGCAGCACTGGCGGATTGAGTCGACCGACCGACCGGGGATGTATCGGCTGAAGAACCGCAAAAGCGGCCTGTACGTGACACTGAAGCAGCCGCGGCAGGGCGAGGGCTATTTGCAGCGCCCGCTCGAAGACGACAACAACGAGTTCTTGTTCTCTATTTTGGACATTGACGGTAAGTGGTTCCGGATTGTCAGCCAGGAAAGCAAGCTCGACGCGGCCATTTGGGGCGCCAGTATGCGCGAGGGCGAATGGATCATTCAGTGGCCGTTCTCTGTCGGGGCGACCGACAAGTACTGGCGCGTCGAGCCCGTCGATGAAGGTCGGGAGCACGGCTGGGTTGACGTACTGGCCGAAATGGACCCTCAACAGCACAGCGTTTTCGGCACCTGGCGTCGCGATGGCTCGCGGCTAGTCTGCAACCCATTGGATTTCACTCGCATCGGTTCGCCGGTCTTCGCGACCGGCGATTACGAGCTGGAAGTACAGTTTCGCTGGATCGGCAAGGTGGGCGAGGTGAACCTGCTGCTGCCCGCGGGCGATTCGGCAGTTCACGTCTGGGTGAAGCCGGGTTCCGGCGGGCTGGGACAGTTCTCCGGTGCCAGGCCAGCACCACCAGCCAAAACCTGGACGTACGAGGCCGACCGCCGGTACACCCTCGCGGCGACCGTGCGGGTGGACGGCGCCACGGCGACCATCGAAACTCGGATGGATGGCGAGCCCTATGCCAAGTGGAGTGGACCGGTCGAGTCGCTCTATCCCCGCTCCGACTGGATGATCCCCAACCGGACCGTCGGCTTCGGCGCCCATGTATGCAACGTGTCGCTGGAGGGCTTGCGCGTGCGTCCATTAGAAGGCGGCCAACTACTGCGCAAGACGTATCGCGTCGAGCCTGTCGAGATCGAGCCCGGCCAGACGATCGAGTTGGCCGCTCTGGTCGATCCGGTCCGACACGCCGTACTGGGCAAGTGGGAAGTGGCCGACGGCGAGATCATGTGCGTCGCGCCGCGCGAGTTCGCTCGCGTGGCCATTCCGCTTGTACCGCGCGGCGATTACGAGTTGAGCGGTACGCTGCTGCGACCGAAGGGGTTGAGCCCGGCCACCCTGGCAATCCCCGTCGGCCGGAGCTACACGGGACTCGAAATCAAGGACAAGGCCGTGCTGCTTGAGCGTGTCGGGGCATCCCCGCCGTGGAAGCGGGCCGACGTGCAAATAGGCCCGGAAACCCAGTTCGCAGTCCGCGTGGAACACCAAGGCGACATCGCGAAGATTCACGTGGCCATCGACGGCAAACCGGCCCTCGACTGGGAGGGGCCGACCGTCGCCGCGCAGCCGCGATTCGACTGGGTATTCAATCCCCCTAGCCTCGGCGTAGGTACGCACTCCGGAGCCCTCGCAGTCAAGGACCTTAAGTTCAAGCTGCTTTCGGGTACGGCAGAGCGGATTGTGGAGGAAGTCGAGCCGATCGCTGACTCGCAGTCGGCCGGCGATGCGCATCTCGACACCCTTCCCGCCGACCCCGCCGTGTTCATCACCTTCGAGCCGGAGGCAGTATTTGCACGTGACGGCAAAGAACTGCTGCGCGATCGAAGCGGCAATGAGTTGCACGCCGAACTGTTCGGTTTCCACGAACCGGCCAATACCCCGGCAGGGAAGCGGATAGCGTTCGACGGGCGCGGCTACGCCATGATTCCCGACGATCCGCGGCTGTGCGGTGGCAGCCACGCAACACTCACTGTCGCGTACTGGTTCCACAAAGAAACGGGAGGGGCGGTTCGCAAGTTCGCCACTCCCAATAGCAAGGATTGGAGCCTTACAGCCACCAGCGAGAACCTCGAATTCTACGGCGAGAAGGACAACTCCGACGTCATCATCAAGGCGCCGCTCGCGGAACTCGATTCCGATTGGAACCATGCCGCCATGGTGCTCGACGTGCGCAGAGGCCAGGTGCGATTCTTCCTAAACGGCGAATTGGTGCTGGAGCAGCTTCTGCCGCCGAGTGCTTCGGGCACAACCGATGCGCGCGTAGCCATTGCAATTCACCAAATATGGCCCAACTCGTTTCACGATCCCCATCCATGCCGAATCGATGAACTGGCTATCTACGACCGCCCGCTGTCCAACGACGAGGTACGACGCCTGTTCACGCGCGGCGCCGACCTATACCGTTCACCGACGCCCCAAAAAGCCGACGCTCATGCACTCTCTGCACCCTTCCCCGCCGCCGGCGCGGTCGAGGAGCAGAAAGCTTGGGTAGTTGCTGAGTTAAAGAGGTTGAATCCGGAATGTGACGGGAGCATCGACATCCAGGAATCCCGGGGTGAAATCACGCGAGTCGAATTGACGGGGCTGAAAATAGGGGACATCACGCCACTCTCGCATCTACGGTCTCTTCGCGCTTTGAAGTGTCGGGAGGTCTCGGTAAAGGACCTGTCCCCGCTCGAAGGCCTGCCGCTTGAATCGGCGGAGTTTTCCTTGTGCAAAGACATCACCGACGTCGCGGTCTTGGAAGATATGCCTCTGAAGATCGTCCAACTCAGTGGGTCGTCAGTAACGAACCTCTCGCCATTGACAGGCAAGTCGCTGGAAGGTCTCGACCTTTACGCTTCTCCAGCCACCGATTTCAGTGCGCTCCGTGGCATGCCATTGAAGGGCCTGAATGTCGGTGGCGCTAAGGCCTTCAGTGACTGCGGTCTTCTTCAAGGCATGCCACTTGCGTATCTCAGAATCGAAGGCACCAAGGTTGATGACCTGACGCCGTTGAAGGGCGTGCATCAACTGCGAAGGCTTTACCTGGGAGGCGCACCGGTCTCCGACCTGACCCCTTTGGCTGAACTGCAGATTGAGGAACTCAATGTTCTCTATACAAAGGTGACCGACCTGTCGCCCATACAGAAGATGCCATTGCGCAGTTTGGAGGCTGATCTCGATGTCATTGCCCGTAACCTCACCCTCGTGCGCGGCGTGAAAACGATTCAGAGGATCAATTGCCGCCCCGCCGCCGAAGTGCTCCGGGAAGCAGAGGAGAAGCTGAAGCAGACCGACGGCCACGAGTCCACTGAACCGGCCCAACCGTTCCCGGAGCAGGGAAGTATCGAGGAGAAAAAGGCTTGGGTCCTCGCGGAGTTGAAGCGTTTGAACCCGGAATATGACGGAGACGCTCGTTTTACTTTTGCCGAGGGCGATATCGTGGGTGTGGAAGTTCGGGGACGGGAGATCCGTGACCTTCGGCCGTTTGCCCCTTTGCGGAAGCTCCGCGTGCTGCTCTGCAACGACTCGTCGGTTTCCGACATCTCACCGCTGGCGGGCATGCCGCTGGAGGAGTTGCGGCTCTACGGGGCAAGAGTTTCCGATTTCGGCCCGCTCAAGGGAATGCCGTTGAAAACGGCCGACCTGTGCCATGCAAGCGTGGGCGATCTTTCGCCGTTGGCCGGAATGCCTCTGAGAATTCTTCATCTCGACGGCACGCGGGTTGCCGACCTTTCGCCGCTCAAGGGCATTCCACTGGAGGACTTCCAGATGGCAAACACCTTGATATCGGACCTGAGCCCGCTGGCCGGCAGCCCGTTACGGTGGCTTACCTGCAACGGTACGCGAGTGAAGGATTTCTCGCCGCTGAAGGACACGCCGCTACTGTCGATCTCTTGTGATGTCCGGCCTGAAGATGCCGCGGCGCTGCGGCAAATCAGGACTCTGAAGACGATCAACGATCGCCCGGCCGCGGACGTGCTGCGCGAAGCGGAAGAGACTCTGAAGCAGGCGGACGTACCCGAGAGGCCGGAATCCCGATCAGAGCGGCTTGAGAACCCGTCGGGCGAGCCGCCCAAGGATTGACCTTCAGGCATCCATCATGACCGACCACTTCGACCCGTACCACAAATGGCTGGGCATTCCTCCGGCGGAGCAACCGCCGGACTTGTACCGGCTGCTGGGCACGGTGCGGTTCGAGGACGACCCCGACGTGATTGCCAACGCGGCCGACCAGCGGATGGCGCACTTGCGGCATTTCCAGGCAGGCCCGCACAGCGCGGAATCGCAGCGGCTGTTGAACGAGGTGGCTGCCGCGCGGGTTGTGTTGCTCAATGCCGAGAAGAAGGCATCGTACGATTGGGAGTTGGATTTGGCGCAGCCGGCGGTGGAGGAGGCCGCCGCGCCGCCTGTCGTACCGCCCCCGCTTCCGCCACCGGTTGCTGGGGCCGCGCCGCCGTCGCTTTCCATCGACGACGATCCGGAGGAGTACCCCCCTCCGCCCGCTGCGACCCTGATGCCACCGCCTCCACCCGCTGTACCGCCTCCACCGACGCCGATACCCATCTCGTATTCGACACCGCCGGTCGACGTGGAAGGCAGCCGGGAATCGCTCCCCTATCACCCGGACTTCGAGGCTGTGGACGCGATGGACGTCGACCCGGGTTGGGACCTCGCGCCGCCGCAGGCAGCGTACAACTCGTCGGCTCCTTCGATGCCGCCGCCGTCGTCGTCGATCGGCATGGAAACCAGGCAGTGGCTCGACAACGTGCTGGCAGAGCTTTCAGCGCATGGCCCGCCTGCGTCGCCCTCGGCCGCCAGGCCGTGGGAGCCGCGCGGACACATCCCCGTTCTGCCGGTGGTCGACGGTTCGGAACCGATGCCTCCGCCGGACGCCGTGCCGCCGGACGAGGACTTGGCTGCTCCGTCATGGTTCGATCGTTGGCAAGGGCCGTCGATGGCTGCCGTGAGAGCGGTGTGGTCGATCGCGCTAACCGCACTGCTGTTCCTGCTGGGCCTGTCGGTGCTCGCGGCTACTCCGATTCCGCTGCCGAAAGAGCGCGAGTGGCTTGTGATTGGTCCCGGAGACGACGACACATTTGACGAAATCGACAACCTGGACGACGATTTGCTCGATCAGCCGCTGGACCCCTCGACGGAGGTGATGGCCGTCCACGTCGAGGTCAAGACGGAACACTTGGACCTCTTGCCCACGGAGGACATGGAACCGGCAGGGGCGCCGGTTGATCTGCGCACCTTTGGCATCCGTCATGTCCCGCGTCGCGACGCGCTGGCGCAAATTGGTGCGCTGGACGGCGAGGGTTTGGACGGGCGTTCCGGTCCGAACCGTGGTCGGCTGCTGGCCCAGGCGGGCGGCAGCGGCGCCAGTGAGGCGGCCGTCGCGCTGGCCCTGCAGTGGTTCGCCAACCACCAGTTGAAAGACGGAAGCTGGAGTTTCGACCATACGCTCGCCCCATCGTGCCAGGGGAAATGCGGCAACCCGGGCAACCTGCGCGACGCACGCAACGCCGCAACGGGCATAGCCCTGCTGGCGTTCCTGGGCGCGGGGCAAACGCATTGGACGGGCAAACACAAGCAGAACGTACGCAAGGGCCTGGATTACCTGATGGCCGTCATGAAGCTCAACAACCAAGGCGGCTCATTCCACGAGGCCGGAGGAACCATGTACTCGCATGGGCTGGCCACCCTCGCGCTGGTCGAGGCCTACGGCATGACGCGCGACCGGAACCTGCTTCAGCCGGCCCAGGCCGCGGTCAATTACATCTGCTACGCCCAGGATCCCGTCGGCGGCGGGTGGCGTTACGAGCCGCGGCAGGCGGGCGATACGTCGGTAGTCGGCTGGCAGTTGGCCGCGCTGAGGGCGGCACATATCTCGTACCTCCAGGTGCCACCGAAGGTAGTCAAGAAGGCCTCCCTGTTCCTCGATAGCGTTCAGACCAACAGCGGCGCCAGCTACGGGTATACGGGGCCTGGATCGGAGCCGGCAACCACATCCGTCGGGCTGCTGTGCCGAATGCATCTCGGGTGGGGCAAAGGCAACCCGGCCTTGCAGCGCGGGATCGCGCAGATTAGCGAATGGGGCGTAGCCACCGATGGACAAATGTACTACAACTATTATGCTACTCAGATTGCCCGGCATTGGCAGGGCGACGTATGGGAGAAGTGGAACGGCCAGATGCACGATTGGTTGGTCAACTCGCAAGTAAAGCGGGGGCACGAGGCGGGAACCTGGTACTTCCGCGACGATCGCTACGGCGACCGCGGCGGACGCCACTACATGACCGCCCTGGCCACGCTGATGCTGGAAGCGTATTACCGGTACATGCCCGTCTATCGAAAAGTGACCATCGAGGACGACTTCGCACTGTAATCGGCCTGTGAAACATCACTATCGAGTTGAAGAGCAAACGAACGGCGCATAGGGTCAGCCATAGGAGAACACGCGATGGAGAAGCACTTCGACCCGTACCACAAATGGCTGGGCATTCCACCGGCGGAGCAGCCGCCGGACTTGTACCGGCTGCTGGGCGTGGCGCGGTTCGAGGCCGACCCCGACGTGATCAGCAATGCGGCCGACCAGCGGATGGCGCACCTGCGCACGTTTCAAACCGGGCGGAACGCGGCGCTCTCCCAGCAACTGCTCAACCAGCTTGCCGCTGCGCGCGTCGTGCTGCTGCATCCGGAGAAGCGAGTGCAGTACGATGCCCAGTTGCGCGGAGAGCTGGCGGCAAAGGCCGCACAGTCGGGTGGACCCAAGCCGCCGCCCCCCAGGCCAGGCCAGCCACCCGCCCCACCGCCGCGAGCTTCTTCCCCGGAGCCCAGCACCAGCGAACGGCTCAATGCCTTATTCGAGAACCTGTCGGTCGAGGAGCAGGCTGCGCTGGGGCGAGTGCGGCGGTCGCTGGGTGGGGCGAAAGACGGGCAGACGAGGCCTCTGCAACCGCTCGATCCCCAGGCACGCCAGCGACGCAGGCAGCTTGCCGTTGGCGGCCTCATTGTCGCATCGGTCGCGGTGGCCGTAGTCCTGCTGAGCGTAGTGCTGCCGGACCGCCACACGGAGCCTGAAACGGCCGACGCACAGGAGAGTGTCGTGACGGCCGAAGCCACCGACCCGCCTGCCGCCAGCGAGGCAACAAAGGT
This sequence comes from Thermoguttaceae bacterium, assembly GCA_034005525.1. Taxonomy (GTDB): domain Bacteria; phylum Planctomycetota; class Planctomycetia; order Pirellulales; family Thermoguttaceae; genus PWXP01. Next base: position 13,657 of record JAVEUP010000194.1, read on the forward strand.
TCAACAGCAGCAAGGCGAGGAAGTCGTGAAACCGCCACGCCCCGGAACCGCGGTTTTGATCTTGCGCTGGCCTGAGTCGGAGCGGGCGGGGGCCCACCTGACCATCGATGGCCTGCGGGCCGCGCCGGCCAACTCTTCGCCCGCACATGTCCAGTTCAACCTGTCGCCGGGCGAACACCGAGTGCGAATTCTGCGCGACGGCTATCTGCCATTCGACGAACATGTGACGCTGGAGGCCGGCGCGAGCACTGACAGGGCGGTTGTCTGGCAACCGCTTGTCGAAAGCGACGGCACGGGCCTGTGGGCCGAGTACTTCAACGGCCGTGATTGCGGGCAATTGATCCTCCGGCGGATCGATCCGAACGTGAACTTTATCTGGGGCACCGCCTCGCCCGACGATCGTGTGCCGCCCGACGAGTTCTCTGCCCGCTGGACCGGTTATCTCAAGGCGCCCCTCCCCGGACGCTACAAGCTGCGGGCGATCATCGACGATTTCATGCAGGTGTGGATTGACGGCAATATGGTGCTCTGGGGCGCTGGTGGAACCAATGTGCATCCGGAGATCGAACTGGAGCTAACCGGCCGGCCGCAAACGATCAAGATCGAATACTGGGAGGGCCGTGGCGATGCCGTGGCCTGTTTGAACTGGCTGCCGCCGGGCGACTTCGTGGAGCAGGCGATTCCGCCCGCGGCGTTCTTCAGCGAGAAATCCATCGCGGAGAAGACACCGGTTCCCGAGTCGATTCTTCGCCCCGCGCCCAGCGAGGAGCTGCCCTCGCTGGTTGTCGGCCGGGCCGTAGACGTGCTGCAACTGATTGACCCGGACCAACATGCCATTAAAGGGCGCTGGTGGTTCGACGGTGCGTCGCTGGTATGTTGCCGCGAACAGGCCGCGCTCATTGAACTCCCCTGCCCGTTGCCGGAGGAGTACGAAGTGCATATGACAGTAGAGCGGCTTGATGGGCGCGATGACTTC
>JAVEUP010000195.1:0-14629 GCA_034005525.1 Thermoguttaceae bacterium
TCGCCATCAAGGCAAAGGCCAACGGGTTGGTCGAGCCGACGAAACGGCGGTGATCGAGGTGCTTCAGCTTGACCAGATGGTACTCGAACTGCACGAACGTCTTGCCCGGCAGGCCCAACTCGAAACGGTCCGGCACGGGCGTTTTCCAATGGGCGTCGTCGGTAAACACGGCCACCGGAACGATCTCCGTGTCGTACCGCAGGAACAACTGGCAGTAGTAGTGGAACATCCGGCGCGGGAAATCCGGGTCCTTCCGCGAGGACTCGAACTCGCCATGCACCAGCACGAACTTTTCACCCCCCTCCTTCAGGCCGACCTTGGCCACAAGATCCATGCGGCGGCGGGTTCCACGCTGTATATCGGTGAAGTGCTCCTCGCGCAGAAACTCGACCCGGGCGAAGTCGATCAACGCCGCCTCAACCGGGCAGAACAGCTCCATGAACTCGCAGAAGAAGGCCTCAACGAGACACTTGAAGACTTGATCGTGGTCGATGGGCACTGGCATAATACCCATTTGTGCCATCCTCTTGCTGGGCGGTCAAGGTCCCCCGTGGTGCTTTTCGGCGCGGCGACCACTATGGGTGCGTGTGCCCAAGAACGAGCCGTTTCACCAAGTACTACTGAAGGGATAAACGTGCTTCGTTGCCCGGGGATCGGATGTCTGACCCTAAGCCCTCAGCGCTTTGCCCCTGGCGGCTCGTTGCCAGACAACTATAATAAATAGTAACGAGAGCATAGAGATGGGTGGCTGGGGCTCTGCCGGGAGGTTGCTAAACCCCCCATAGCCACATTCAGTCTCTTACCAGGGGGACCACAAGGGACTATCGTGACGCAATTATGTAGTATCGAACAGGCGATCGAGGCCATTGCTTCCGGAAAGGTCGTCATCGTCATGGACGCGGAAGACCGCGAGAACGAGGGCGACTTCATCGGCGCAGCCGAAAAAGCCGACCCGGCGATGATCAACTTCATGATCACGCATGGACGCGGCCGGCTCTGCATGCCCATCCTGCCCGACATGGCCGAAAGGCTTGAGCTGCGACCCATGGTCGAGCACAACACCGCTCCGTTGCAGACGGCCTTTACCGTACCGGTCGACCACCGGACCTGCCGTACGGGCATCACGGCGCAGGAGCGGGCAAAGACGATCCAGGAGATTCTCAACCCGCAAAGCAAGCCGTCCGACTTCGTGCGCCCCGGGCACCTGGACCCCCTGATTGCAAAAGAAGGAGGCGTGCTCCGGCGTGCTGGCCATACGGAGGCCGCCGTCGATCTGGCGCGCATGGCGGGGCTCCAGCCGGCAGGCGTGCTCATTGAGATACTCGACGAAAGCGGCGACCGCGCCTCGCGCGACGATTTGTACCGCCTGGCCGAACGCTTCAAGCTGGCGATCATTACCATCGAGGAACTCATTCGCTTCCGTCGCCGGAGCGAGAAACTGGTGTACCGCCTGGCCGAGGCCCAGTTGCCAACCCGGCACGGCTCGGGGCGCATTGTGGCCTACGGCGTCCGGTACGAGAGCCAGCAGCCGGTGGCGATTGTCATGGGCGATCCGATGCGCGTGCCGGAGCCGCTCGTGCGTTTGCACTCGGCCTGTTTCACGGGCGATCTGCTCGACTCGCTCCGTTGCGACTGCGGCGACCAACTCGAGCTGGCGCTGGAAATGATCGGCCGGGAAGGGGCCGGCGTGCTTGTCTACCTGCCGCAGGAGGGACGCGGCATCGGCCTGGTCGAGAAGATCAAGGCGTACAGTCTCCAGGACCAGGGGCTTGATACCGTCGAGGCGAACCTCGCGCTGGGGCACCAGGCCGACGCCCGCGATTATGGCGTGGGCATCCAAATCCTCAAGGATCTGGGGCTCTCGAAGGTCCGCCTGCTGACAAACAATCCAAAGAAGACCGACGCCTTCATTTACGGCGGCTTCGACCTCGAGGTGGTGGACCAGGTTCCGATTCTGGGCCCGATCCACGAGCACAACGAGCGTTACATGGCCGCCAAACGCGACAAGATGGGGCACCGGCTGCCGTAGGGCATGGAGCGGTCACTCACCCCGAATTCGCTTCGGCAGGGTGAAGGAGTAGAGGCACACCACCGCGCCGGTCGACATCAGGCTCCATGGGGCCCAAGGCGGAGGCACAAAGGTCTTCTTCGGGCCTACCTTGGGTGCTTCCTCGAAGAACGAGGTTACCTTCGGCGGCGGGTCGTGGAACACCAACGTGGCCGATTCGACCCCGAGGCATTGCAGCCCCGCCAGAAGCAAGTAGAGCCCCATCGCCAGAAACATCGCCCGCCACATGTGACTAACCTCCACGACCACGGTCAACGGCCAGCAATACTCACCGCAGGAAGTGAACTCTCTCGGAGCGCCGAATCCGTCATGCCATTGCGGCAAACGGTACCGGCCCCCTTTCCCACAGCGCGTATACCCACTATCCTGCCTCCTTGATCGGCGACCACGCCTCTTCAACTACAGCGGACCTACCGGAATCCCAACCGATGTCGCAAATTCGCGCTGTTGCATTCGATATGGACGGTCTAATGTTCAATACGGAAGAAATCTACATGGAGGTAGGCTCCCGTTTGCTCCGTCGCCGGGGGCATGAGTTCACCGCCGAGATCATGGACCTGATGACGGGTATTCCGTCCGAAAAGGGCTTCGAGTTGGTCATCCGGCATCTCGGGCTGGCCGATACCGTCGCCGAGTTGATTGAAGAGTCGGATCGGGAGTACCTTTCCATCGTCGGGCAAGAGATACGCCCTATGCCGGGTCTGATGGACCTGCTGGACGCCTTGGAAGCGGCGGGCATTCCGAAGGCCGTGGCCACCAGCACGTCGCTGCACCTGACGAATGCATCTTTAACGCCGTTCGACTTGCAGCACCGTTTTGCATTTATCCTGACCTCCGAGGACATCTGCCACGGGAAGCCGCACCCAGAAATCTACCTGACGGCCGCCGCCCGCCTGGGCGTGCCGCCGGCCGCCATGCTCGTCCTGGAGGACAGCGAGCAGGGCTGCCGCGCCGCGACGGCCGCCGGGTCCTTCACCGTGGCCGTGCCCGCCGCGCACAGCCGCGAGCACGACTTCTCCGGCGCCGCGCTGGTGATCGACGACCTTGCCGACCCGCGGCTCTACGCGGCACTCGGGCTGCCCCGGTGAACGTGGCCCACGGTGGTGAACTCGCGTTGACGGCAATCTGCAGTTCGGCCTAGAATCGAAGTATGCAATCCGTGCGGCCCGCGCTTCCGAGTTGGCTTATCTCCATGCTGCTGCACATGGCTCTGCTCATCGTGCTGGCGATAAGCCTACGCATGAATACCCCCCAAGGGGCTGCCACAGAGCGGGTCGCCGAGGTGGGAATTGTGTTGCGGCACGCCGAGGCGGGGGAGGAGTTCTTCGAGGGAGAGGAGGACGGGGCGGAAACGCTGCACACAACGGCGACCGACTCACCCGGTGGCGGGGCGATCGACGACTTGCTAAGCGATACGCCTGCGGTCGATCCCGCCACCGCCCTGCCGGCGGCGTTCGCCCGGCTTGGCCCGGGCGACCTCGAGGGCGGCGGGGTCGGCTCCGCGCAGGGTGCCGCCGATGGGCCCGGCCGCGGCCCGCCCGCCATCGGCGGACAGGCCCGGACCCAGGTGTTCGGCGTCGAGGGCGAGGGGTACAAGTTCGTCTACCTTTTCGATCGCTCCGGCAGCATGGGCGGCACGGGCAATAGTGCGCTGGCAGTGGCCAAGGCGCAACTGCTCCAAAGCCTTAACAGCCTCGGCAGGAACCATCAGTTCCAAATCATCTTCTACAACCATAAGAACTGGGTATTCAATCCGACGGGCGAGGGAAATCGCCTCTTGTTCGCCACCGATCGGAACAAGGAGTTGGCCGCGAGGTTCGTGCGAGGCATGACGGCCGACGGCGGCACGCACCATGAAGACGCGCTGTTGGCCGCCATCGCTCTGCGGCCCGACGTCATCTTCTTCCTGACCGACGCCGACGAGCCGCGGCTGTGGCCCAGCCAACTCGACCGGCTCCGCCGCCGTGCGGCCGGCGTTACCATCCACGCCATCGAGTTCGGCTTCGGCCCGCAGCAGAATGCGCGGAACTTCCTGGTGCAGCTTGCCGAGCAGAACGGCGGGCAACACACCTACATCGACGTCTCCCGATTCACGCCCGCGCCATGAGCATGTTGCACAACAGTAGGGTGGGTGGTTCTGGCTGCCAAAGCAGCCAGGTTCACCCACGCGACCCCAGATATCCAAATCGATAGAATGCGCCCTTCCACCAAGCACCATCCTGAAAGAAGGCGACCTCGCGTGGGTGAACCTGACCGCTACGCGCTCAGAACCACCCACCCTACGCCCTGCCTTCCCGCCCTGCTCCTGGCCGCTCTGTTTGCCGCGCCGCTGGCGGCCCAAGACATAGTCATCCTTCGCGGGAAGGCGGGTGGTGAAACGCGCGTGACGGGACAGATTCTCGACTACACGGGCCGCGAACTGAGCATCGAACTGCCCGGCGGCACGACACAACGCTTTCCGACGGAACAAGTCGTGCAGGTGCAAACGCATCGCACAACAGAACAGATTCAGGGCGACGAGCATTTCGCCCGCGGCGACTTCCCCGCCGCGCTGACCATGTACCGCGCGGCGATCGATTCCGAGTCGCGCCGCTGGATGCGCCGCGAGATCCTGGCCCAAACGGTCCGCTGTTACGACGCTTTGGGCCGCCCGGCCGAGGCCGGGGCGTTCTTCCTGCTGCTCGTCGACGACGACCCCGGCACGCAGCACTTCGACTGCATTCCGCTGGGCTGGGTGCCGGGCCAACCCGATGCAGCCCTGGAGCAGGCCGCACGCAACTGGTTCAACTCCGACCGGCCCGCGGCCGTGCTGCTGGGCGCCAGTCACCTGCTGAGCACGTCGCTCCGGCCGCAGGCGGTCGCTCGACTCGGTGAGCTTCGCGGTTCCGCCGACCCGCGCATCGCGCAACTGGCCGAGGCCCAACTATGGCGCGCCTTGGGCGTGCAATCAACCCCGGCGCAGCGTGCGGGCTGGTTGCGAGCCATTGAGGCGATGCCCGAGCCGATGCCGGCGGGCCCGTATTTCACTTTAGGGCTGGCGCAGTTGCAGGCGGGCGAGCACGAGCAGGCCGCGCTGAGCCTGCTGCGCGTCGCGGTCGTGTATCCCCGGCATCGCGCCCTGGCCGCCCGCGCCGCACTGGAAGCCGCCCGCGCCATGGAACAGAGCGGCCGGACCGAATACGCCGCACGGCTTTACCAGGAAATCGTGCGCGATTACAAAGATCAAACCCGCATCGTCGCCGAGGCCGAGGCGAGGATGCAACCCTGAATGCCGACGAGAAAGCCCCATGCTTGCCAGAATACTGATGTGTTTGCTTCTATGCGTCTTTGCGGTTCCCGCCGTTGCGCAAGATGTGCCCACAGCCCAGGTTGAGGGCGCCGCCGGCGCGGCGGGCGCGAGCGGCGATTCACTCTGGGACATCCTTGCGGCCGGCGGTGTGGTGGGCCTGCTGATCCTGCTGCTGTCACTGGCGGCCGTGGCCCTGGTCGTCGAGCACCTGATGACGCTCCGCGAGTCGGTGCTCATGCCACCGGGACTGGCCGACGACGTGTTCCAGCTCCTTTCAGCCGGCAAGCCGGGGCTGGCCGTCGAGCGGTGCCGGCAGCAGCCGAGCTTCCTGGCCTTCGTGCTCGACGCGGGCCTGAGTGAGTCCGACGGCGGCTGGCCTGCCGCCGAGAAGGCGACCGAAGACGCCATGGCCGACCAGTCGGCGCGCCTGTTCCGGAAGATCGAGTACCTCTCGGTCATCGGCAACATTGCGCCCATGCTCGGGCTGCTCGGTACGGTGGTGGGTATGATCTTCGCGTTCCGCGAGGTAGCGAACACCCAGGGCGCCGCCCGGGCCGCCGACCTGGCCGAAGGCATCTACCTGGCCCTGGTCACGACCGTGGAAGGGCTGATCGTGGCCATACCGGCGCTCGGCGCGTTTGCCATCTTCCGCAACCGGGTGGACCAGCTCGTCGCGGAAGCCGCCTACGTGGCCCAGCACGTCTTCCGTCCCCTGAAGAACCAGGACGCTCCGCGACGGTCCAAAGCGCCGCCGGCGCCGCCCGCCGCGCCCCCAGCGCCGCCCGCGGGAGGCCGGTGATGCGACTGCCTATTCCCAGGGAACTGTCCCAGTTTTCGCGGCACACCGGGTGCATTGCCCACTCGCCCTGCCGTACCGCCGTGAAAATGGGACTGTCCCCTTCCCGCCCAACGCCGGGAGGCCGGTGATGCGCGTGCCCAACAACCTCGCCCGGAGCAGCCTCGGCTTCAACATGACGCCCATGATCGACGTCGTGTTCCTGCTAATCATCTTCTTCCTGGTCTCCAGCCATCTCGCCCGGCAGGAAGTCGAGATGGAGCTTAACCTGCCCGACGCGCAAACCGGGGAAGATACCGACCCGGCCGATTCAACCCGCCGCATCGTCGTGAACGTCTTGCCCGAAGGCGAGATCGTCGTGGGCGGGCAGTCGCTCGATCACGACGCCCTCGGCGAGATGATCGCCTACGAGAGCCGTCGCAGGCGCGCGCCGGGCGAGCCGCTCGAAGTGCGCATCCGAAGCGACCGGCAGGCGCCGTATCGCACGGTCGAACCCGTCATGCGCGCCTGCGCCCGGGCAGGCGTGTGGCGGGTGACCTTCGCCGTGGTGGGAGAATGACCATGCGAGCGAGCTTCCGCCATGCCGAACGCCGCGGCGACTTGACGCTTTCGATGGCGCCGATGATCGACGTGATCTTCCTACTGCTGATCTTCTTCGTATGCACGGCCAGCTTCCGGCCGCCGGAGCAGATCCTTCCCACGCAGGTATCGCTCCCCGGCTCCGAACCGGCCGAAACGCCGCCGGACGACGAGTTCGAAGACCTCGACAACCTGGTCGTGAAGGTCCTTTGGCGCCGAACAGAGCCGGCGTGGGAGCTGAACTTCCGGCAGTACGGCTCCCTGGGCGAAGTGCGCACCGTGCTCGAAGCGGCCCAGCGCGTGCAGCCGGGTCTGCCGGTCATACTGAACGTCGAGCCGGAGGTGCCCATCCGCCACGTGATCGACCTTTACGACCTGTGCCGCGTGGTCGGACTAGCCCGCGTGCAGTTTGCAGCTTCGGCAGAATGACATAAGACATGAACCCATCCACTCGCCCTGTGGCGTTTCCGGCATGAGTGCGATACTCAGGTATACGGCCGAACAGAACCTTCTTCGCCGCTGCGCCATGTGCGCCTGCATCGCTTGGACGATGGTTGCAGCCACGTGCTCATCCGTCGCCGCAGCCGATGAACCTTCATCCGATGCCCGCTTCGTGGCCGGGCTGCGCGAGCGGGCGATGCACGACCTGGCGGAGCGGTATTGCGAGAGCCAGCTTGCCCGCGACGACCTCGGCCCATCGCGCCGGGCCGAGTTGACTATCGAACTGGCCCGCACACTGGCCGAATCCGCCGCCGGCGCCGAGCCCGATGCCCGCGAGAAGCTGTGGCAGCGGGCGATCGAGGCCACGGAGCAGTATGCGAGCAAGCATCCCGACAGCCCTCGCCTGCCGCTGGTCCGGCTGCAAGGTGCCTTGACGCTTCTGGCCCGTGGCGAACTCGCGCGGCAGGAGGGGCAGCTCACCGCGGCCGCCGAGCCGCGGTTCGACGAGGCGCGCGTGGCGCTGCGCGCGGCCATCGACCGGCTTCAGCGGCTGGCCGACGACCTGGAGCCGATGCGCCGGGAGCAGAGCCTGCGCCCCCAGGCCGATCCCGAACTGCTCACGGCCCACCAGTTGGCCACCCTGCTGAAGCGGATCGACTTCGAGCTTGCCCGCGCCAGGCGGAACCAGGCCGAGAGCTACCCGGCCGGGAGCGCCGACCGGGTGAACTCGCTCACCGAGGCCGTGCGCCTGCTGACGCCGCTGGTGCGGCTGCCGGCGGACGATCCCATCTGCTGGCCGGCCCGCATCGACCTGGTCTCGGCGTACCGGCTTCTGGGCGACGGCGCGACGGCGCGGCAGGTCCTGGCGGCCATTGCACAGCAGGCCCCGCCCCCGCCGGTTGCGTTGCGGGCCCGCGCGGAACGCATCCGCCTGGCATTGGCCGAGGGCAATCTTCCCGAGGCACTTGCAGCCGCGGCAGAGGGCCGGGAGTTGGCCGGCGCGTCGTCGCCCCAGCTCGACCTGGCCCGGTTGGAGGCGTTCCTGGCCGCGTGGCGAGAAGCCCTGGCCGGAAAGAACGACGCGGCGGCGCGCAAGTGGCAGGATCAGGCCACACTCGCCGCGCGGCTCATCGAGCAGGTCCACGGCCCGTACTGGCGCCACCTGGCCGGAATGCTGCTGGCCGATCAGGTCCACTCGGCCGCCGACGGATCGGGCAACGCCGTACTGATGATCGAGGCGGCCGACGACCTGTACCGGGGCGGCCGCGTGGACGATGCCCTGGCCGCCTACGACCGCGCGGCAGCGCTGGCCCGCCGGCAGAGTGAGCATGCGACCGCCTTCGACGCCGGGTACAAAGCGGCGGCTATCGAGCATGCGCGCGACCGTCATGCCGAAGCCATGCGGCGGTTCCGGGAACTGGCCGCGGCCAACCGTACCCACGCCCAGGCCGCGCAGGCCCACCTGCTGGCTGCGCATCATGCCGCGCAATTGGCCCGCGACGGCAACCCCGCCTCGCTTGAGACCTATGCGGCCCTGCTGGCTGAACACCTCGAACACTGGCGCACGGGCGCCACCGCCGACGAAACACGCCTGCGCCTTGGCCGGCTGGAAGAGCATCGCAGTCGCTGGCAGCCGGCGATCGCCGCGTACCGGGACATTACGCCCGATTACGCCGAGTATCCGCGGGTGATGGAAGCGCTGGCCCGCTGCTATCGCGAGTGGCTTGGCCAACTCCGGGCCGAAGGGAAACCCACCGACGAGGCCGCCCGCGAGGCAGCCGCGTGGTTCGAGTCGCACGTGCTCGCCTCGGACGGCACGTTGCCGCAGTCGTGGACCCTCGCCCAACAAAACGCAGCGCTCGCGGCGGCGGAACTCCGTCTGACGCACACCGGGGACGGCTTCGCGCGGGCGGCGGCCTTGCTCCGCGCGGCGCTGGCCGACCGGGGCGATGCATCGCCGGAGTGGACCAGCGCGGCCGAGTCGCTGCTGGTCTACGCGCTGGCCGGAGAAGGCCGCCGCCAGGAGGCGGCCGAAGTACTCGCGCGCCTGTCGGGCGGCCTGCCGGCGCAACTGCTCGGCACGCTCGACGGGCTTGCCCGCGCCGCGGAGCAAGCCGCACCGGAGGTCCGCCGTGAGCTGGCCGAACTTCAACTGCAAACCATTGCGCTGATCGAACCGCGTTGGAACAGTCTCCATGCCGGGCAGCATCGCCGCGTGCGGCGCCTGCACGCCCAGGCCCTGGCCGACGCCGGCCGTACGGCCGAGGCCTTGGCCGCCTTTGCCGAGCTGGCCGGCGCCCTGCCCGACGACGCCGCGATCCAGGAGTCGTACGCCGCGCTGCTGTCCGGGCAATCCGATGCTGAATCGCAACGGCTCGCGCTGGCCCGCTGGCGCACGATCGAGAAGCGCAGCCCGCCGAACACCGAACGCTGGTATCGCGCGAAGTACGAGATCGCACGGCTCCATCATCGTCAAGGCCGCAGCGGGCAAGCCGCAAAGATCATCGAACTCCTGCAACTGCTCCACCCCGACATGGGCGGCCCCGCCATGAAAGCCCGCTTCGAGGAGCTTCTGGAACGATGCCGAAAGTGAAACCCTGAATCAGCCCGGTGTGGTGCGGCGCGAGGAGCGAGCACGGTGCAACCCGGGGTCGAAGGCTTCCCGCGTCCGGTTGACAGCGGCGAGTCCGGCCGCTCCAATGCAGGAGGTGCTGATGCAACATAAAATACCGGAAACCGTCAACCCAAACCGTGGAGCCCGAACCATGAAGTTGTCCATTTGCCGATTGCCGAGTCTCAAACCGTCCCTCGTGTCGACTGCCGGGCTTCTTGTACTCGCTTGCGGCGGGTATGCCGCGGCGGTCGCCGAGGAGGGCGTCATCGCGCCCGGAGCCGAACTGGTCGAAGTGTCGGCGGAGTTCAAGTTCACGGAAGGGCCGGCAACGGACGCCGCGGGAAACGTCTATTTCACGGACCAGCCCAATGACCAGATCGTGATCTATACCACCGCGGGCGAGTTGAAGACGTTCATGAAGCCGGCCGGGCGCAGCAATGGAATGTTCTTCGACGTGGACGGTACGCTGATCGCCTGCGCCGATGAGAAGAACGAGTTGTGGCGGATCGACGTGGAGACCAAGAAACATACTGTCCTGGCCCAACGGTACGACGGCGGCCTGTTGAACGGTCCGAACGACGCTTGGGTCCACCCGCAGAAGCGATGGATTTATGTCACCGATCCGATGTACAATCGCCCGTGGTGGGACCGCGGCCCGATCGAGCAGCCAACGCAGGGGGTCTATCGCATCAACGCCGACGGGACCGGCCTGGTGCGCGTAATCGACGACCTGGTGCAGCCCAACGGCATTATCGGCACGCCCGACGGCAAGACGCTCTACGTCGCCGACATCCGCGACCGGAAGACCTACGCCTACGACATTCAGCCCGACGGATCGCTTGCGGGCAAGCGGCTGTTCTGCGAGCCGGGGTCGGACGGAATGACGCTGGATCGCCGCGGCAACGTCTACTTGACCGGCGATGGCGTGATCGTCTACAATCCCGACGGCAAGCAAATCGAACACGTCAAGGTGCCCCAGCGCTGGACGGCCAACGTCACCTTCGGGGGCAAGGATCGAAAGAGCCTCTTCATCACTGCCGGCCCGGCCGTGTATACTCTCCGAATGAACGTCGCCGGAGCGTACTGACGGAGTTTTCGGGGTTTGAGGCCCTCAACGAATGACCGCAGCACCCAAGAAAAGCAGTTTCAGACGCCAAATTCTGCTGGGCTACGGCGTGGCTACGCTGTTGACGGCTGTTGTCCTGGCGTGAGGGCTGGTGAACTTGCTGCGACTGGGGCAGGCGAGTGATGCCATTCTGCGCGAAGACTACCGGAGCATCCAGGCTGTCGAGAACATGCGCAGCGCCATTCAGCGGCAAGAGGCCGCCACGATGATGTTGCTCGTCGAAACGGATCGCTCGCTGATCGAAAAACTTTCCGGGACGCAACAGCAGTTCCTGCTCAACTTGGCGCAGGCGAAAGACAACGTAACCGTTTCTGGGGAGTCCGAAATCCTTGGGCAGTTGGAACTCGACTTCAACGAGGCTATGTTCCACTTCACGCAGTTCGTCGGATTGCCGCGCACCGATACCGCCGAGGCACTTGGCTACTACCGCGAGCATATGCGGCCGGGGGTTGCCGCCATCGAGCGCGGGTGCGACCGATTGCTGGAACTGAACCAGACGGCCATGATGGCCGGGAGCCACCGCGCGCAACGGGTGGCCCATGCCGCGGTGTGGTCCATGCTGCTGGTCGGCTGCGGGGCGATTGTCATCGGGGTGCTTTTCAGCCTCGTCCTCTCTACGCGCATCTCCCAGCCGGTTCGTGAACTGGTCGATGCCACCAAGCAGGTTGCCGAGGGCAATTACAACGTCGTCGTAACCAGACAATTGAGCGATGAGTTTGCCGATCTGGCCAACTACTTCAACGCCATGGTCGCCAAGCTGCGGGTGTTTCACGAACTGCGCGTCAGCGAGATCCTGGCCGAGAAGAAGAAGACCGAAACCATCCTGCAGACCATCGACGACGGCATTTGCGTGGTGGACGGCGAGGGGAGAGTGGTCGGGCTGAACCCCGCGGCTGTCGCCGCCCTGGGACTGGAAGCCGCCCCATGGGCCAGCCCGACCTGCGCGAAATCGTCGCCGACGAACGGCTGGGCAAGGCAATCGAAGCGGCCCTCCAATCGGAAGCCCCCGCCGAGGACGAGCACGAGGAGCGCTGCGTTACCCTCCGGCGCGGCGGGAAGAAGCATCGCTACGAATACTCGATTGCCCCGGTGCCTGCGTCGGGCGAGAAGCGGGCGGGCGTGGTGGTCGTCCTGCGCGACATCACCCGCCTCTGGGAACTCGACCGCCTGAAAAGCGAGTTCGTCATGACGGCGTCGCACGAACTGCGCACGCCGCTTACGAGCATTGAGATGAGCGTCAGCCTGCTCCAGGAGCGCGCCGGCGAACGCCTCGAACCGTCCGAGCAGGAACTCCTGCACGTTGCCCAGGAAGAGATCGTCCGGCTGAAACATCTCGTGAATGAACTGCTCGATCTGACAAAGATCGAATCCGGCAAGATCGAAATGCAGGTGACCGATATTTCGGCCAGCGCGCTGCTGGAGAGCGCGGCCGAGCCGTTCCGGGCGCAGGCCGCGGAACGCGAGACGGAACTGCTGCTTGAATTGGGCGACGACGTACCCAACGTCCGGTGCGATCCCAATAAGATCACCTGGGTCATTACCAACCTGGTAGGCAATGCGCTGCGCTACACGAAGCCGGGCGGCCACGTGTGGCTGTCGGCCGAACGCGCCGGGCACTGGGTCCACCTGTACGTGCGCGACGACGGTGCGGGAATCCCGTACGAAAAGCAGGCGGCGATCTTCGGCAAGTTCGTGCAAGTGGAGGAATCGGGGGCCCCGGGAGGCGCCGGGCTGGGCCTGGCCATCGCCAAGGAAATTGTCCGGGCGCACCGGGGGCATATTTGGGTGGAATCGGAGCCCGGCAAGGGAAGCCTGATCATCATTGCCTTGCCGGCGTGAACAACCGTATTGCACAGGAGTATTCTACCGTGGGGAAACCAGTCATCCTTGTAGTCGACGACGAGAAGAACATTCGCCTGACGCTGCGCGAGTCGCTCAAGACGTTCAACGCCCAAGTGGACGCGGCCGTCAACGGCGAAGAAGCACTCGACATGGCCGCGCAGCAGGAGTACGACCTGGTGCTCCTGGACCTGAAGATGCCCGGCATGGACGGCATGGAGGTCCTGCGGCGGCTCCGCGAGCTTTCTCCCGGAACGGCCGTCATTCTGCTGACCGCCCACGGGACGGTTGAGGCGGCTGTCGAGGCCATGAAGCTCGGCGCCGTCGACTTCCTGCAGAAGCCGTTTGCTCCGAAGGAAATCCGCGATATCGTCACCCGCGTGCTCGGCCGACAGAAGCAACGCAAGGAAAAGCCTGACGACTACGGGTACTTCACTGACTCGGCCCGCGAACACATCCGCAACTCTGGAAGAGGCGGGTGCCCCGGAAACCGACGTGCTCATTGCCGCGACGGCCCGCGATCCCGACAACCTGGTGATTTGCCAGATTGCGGAGCAGCGTTTCGGCGTTCCCCGAACCCTCGCACTGGTCAGCGATCCGGACAACATGGAAGTGTTTCCGAAGCTCGGCGTCAGAAACGTCGTGTCGCTAACGCACCTGGTCTCCAAGTTGATTGAAGACCGCACAGCGGCCGAGGAAATCAGCAACCTGACGATCATGGGCGAAGGGACGGTCAACGTGACCGAACTGGTGCTGCCGGCCGATTCGCCGGCCATCGGCAAACCGCTGGCCGCATCCGGACTGCCGCGCGACGCGCTGGTGGCCAGCGTGGTGCGCGGCCCGAGGGCCATCATCCCCCGGGGCGATACGGTGCTTGCCGCAGGCGACCGGCTCGTACTGGTGACCTTGCCGGCCAGTCACGGCCACGCGGTGAAATACTTGACCGGCGAAACGTAACGGAGATGGCCCGGCGGGGACTGCCCCCGCCATTTCAAACGGAGAATGCAACTCGTGCGTGGCAACCTGGCATTGCGCCGAAAGTACGCCGCCGTATGCGCCTATGCCGGCGTTGCCCTGATGGTCGCCGGTGCGGTGGTCCTCTTTCCGCTGGCAGCCCTTATTGCGTCGCCCGAGGAATATCGGCTGGCCCCGGCGTTTCTCCTGCCCGGCCTTGCCGCACTGCTCGGGGGATTGCTGCTTTATCTGGCACTCCGGGTCAATGCCAGGGTGCTGACACTCCAGGAGGGCAGCGTCCTGGTGCTCCTCAGTTGGCTGGCGGCATCGCTGGTGGGCGCGGTCCCCTTCATGCTGGCCGCACGCATGAACTTTACGCATGCGGCGTTTGAGTCGGTCAGCGGGTGGACGACCACCGGGCTGAGCGTGGTTGACGTGGCCGAAGCGAGCCGGATGATCCTCTTGTTCCGCAGCACGCTGCAACTGGCCGGCGGTGCGGGTTTCGCCATCATCATGGTGGCAACGCTCATCGGCCCGGCCGGCACCGGCGTCTCCGGGGCTGAAGGCCGGACGGACCAACTCGTTCCACACGTCCGCCAGTCGGCCCGAATCGTGCTCATGCTGTACGCCGGCTACACAGTGGCCGGGATCGTTGGATACGCACTGGCCGGCATGAGCCTCTTCGACGCGGTCAATCACGCCTTCTGCGCCGTGGCAACCGGAGGCTTCTCCACCCAACCCGACAGCATCGGCCATTGGGACTCGCCGGCTATCGTGAATAAAAGTGAATAAAAGGGGACGGGAGTCTTTTCTGGGGCTATGGATCCTGTTTCCGGGGACGGCCACGGGGACGTATGGTCCATTCAAGGCCCAGCCGCTCGATGATCTTCTCGCACCATGCCTCCGTCCCATACGGTTGCCCG
>JAVEUP010000196.1:0-14590 GCA_034005525.1 Thermoguttaceae bacterium
AACAAGAAACATCGAAGCCATGTATCAACTGCTCGGGTACTCGACAAATCACGTAATACGGTCACGAATGATGCATGAAGTGCAAGCTACAAATGGCTGATATCAAGACCTGCCCCCCAGTGTTCCCTAAGCTCAGCAGCGGCTGGTTCGGCGGCGCAAGATTCAAAGCTTGATTGGAATCTTCATTCTGACGAGTTTCTTGTTGCAGGCACAACACTCATCATCGGTTGCGCATACTTCGATGCCGCAGAATGGGCAGGGCAGATAGTAATCCTCCAAGAACTCGAGCACGCGGTTCGCCTCGCCTCTTGTGGCCGCTCGCGGCAAGACTCCGTGATACTCCTTAATTGTCCGAAGCTGTTCCTTCGTGGCCGGCTCGCCGCTGCGTTGCTCCTCAATGGCTGCGTCGATGGCATCCGACAGCATCCACTTGGTCATCCCATGTCGAACGTCAGCCCCCAACTGCATTGCGTATCCGAACTGCTTTCGGGAAGGTGGCGGGGTGCCCCACTTGAAGTCCTCATAATGCAGACCTGTGTGCGGTCGTTGGCTGGGTCTGGTTGCGCGCGCTGCAACAACTAAATCGTTTCGGACACCATGCCGACGGGCGCGTATGCCAAAGATAAATAGCAGCAAGGCCACGGCAGCCAAGACGCCAGCCACCACACGGCCGCTGGTATCGTTGCTCGCCAGATAGCCGAACAACGCCAAAAGGCCGAGCAGCACCGCCATTGTGATGCATATCAGCCCGAACAGGTGAATCAGAATGCGCATCGGGCAATCTCCAAGCCACCGAATTTGTATTTATCCCGCTGGCCTGTAGCCGTGCTAATTCGTCAGGCCCGCCGGTTCGGCGGTATAAGAGCCCCCGAGCCAACGCCAATTCTCGCCCGTAACCCATTGCCGGTCAAGACTCTGCCATCATTTCGCGATTTCGCTGTCCGCGCGTTATCCGATCCGCCTATCGCGCCAAGCCTCGCAGCCACTGCCCCCTCCGGAGACGGCTGCGATTCGGAGCAAGGATGTTATCTGGTCGGCGTCGACCGCCTAACACGCCGCAACCGAGGCCGCGAGCGGTTCGTAACCTCCTATAGAATGAGGGCGTGCGTAGCCAAGGCAGCCAAGCCCGCCGGTCTGTATCGGGAGGAAACGCAAGGACATGCAATGCGTTTCGCCGTTCCCCTACCCCCGCGTCAGCGCGGTACAGACAACTGATCACTGTCAACTGACAACTTGCCTCCCCCCGGGCCTGATTCCTTGACTTGCAAGCCGTGGCAAATCTGCTAGACTGAGGGTATATGTACATCTGTATATTTCTGCCAGAAGTCTGCCTTTTTTCGTGCCATGCGACCAAAAGGGGCAGGAACGCGCTGGACTCCCGACTTTAGCCGGTCAATAAAAGCCGCCTAAAGGCGGTACTCCAACTCATTTGCCATGCGGCCAGATGGAGGCGCGCAGGACGAATGTGGAAATTCTGAAACCCGCCACCCAAAAATCTCGGAGATGGCAGATCGGAGATCGAAGCTGGGGACGCGCTGACGCGTGAGGGTGGGGTGCGCCTTGCTGACCTCGCTGGATGGGCTTCAGCCCGTCCAGTACGAAACCGATCCCCTTTTCAAGCCCGTCGCCAATGAACCGAAGTGACTTGCATAACCCGGATTACTCATCTACGTAGGGTGGGTGGTTCCGGCTTGCGCAGTAGGCCCGTAATGCCTATCACCCACAAGCAACGTTCGAGGGGCACATTATTGTGGCTCTTCCGCTTCTAGGTGCAGACAGCCTTTATTTCAGGGACGGCACAGCGGCGTGTGCCTACTACATTGCCGCGGCCTGCACCTAGAAACGGAAGAGCCATTATTGTGCGTTGTCCCATGCCGGGTTCACCCACGCGCTGCCGGATATGTTTCGCGCGAGGCAAACGCGTGGATGAACCCGGCTGCCTGAACTTTTGGAACGATCGGCCGACGCAATGCAATCGCAGGGGCATGTGGATAACCCCCTCTTTGCGCGCCGCCGGAACCATCCACCCTACGCGATGAGTCTGCCGTCATTCAATGAAACCGCCGGGAGGAGTCCATCCTTCCCGTCGTAGGGTGTGGATCCGCGAGGGCAGGTGGATTATTCCCCTCGTGATTGAGGACTCCCCCCGTTTCTCCCGCCTCACGGGGAGGCTTCGCTACTTTCCTCCCGCGATCTGGGACGGCCCGTAGACTTCGACTTCATCGAGCATCAGCCAGCCCACGGCGCGGCTGAAGCCGGACGTCGTGTGCTTCCCATCGGTCAGCTTGCCGGTCGTGTCGGCATAGGGGGCCGACGAAGCAGGGCCCGGGCGCAGATGATAGGAACGGCCCTCGGCCACGTTCTGGCCGGCCGCCAGGATCTCGATTTCGCTGAACATGGTCCACTGGTGGGCTGCCGAGCGGAGCAGCACGAAGCGAGTTGTAACCGGCTCGAAGCGAGTGTTCATCCAGCCCAATTGCAGGCGGACATGCTCGACCTGCCGATCTACGAGCAGCTTCTCCGGCGGCCGATCGAGCGATGCGACCCAGGACCACGCGCGGCCGTCGGGCGAGACGAGCATGTCGATCCGCCGGGGAAACTCGACGGCGCCGCAGCCGCCGCCTTCACTATGCATGCGCACGGCGTCGATCGTGCAATCCCGGCCGAGGTCCAGCGTCACTTCGACGTTCTGGCCGTACCAGCCGACCATGGGGTCGTCGCCAAAGCCACGTTCGGAGAGCAGCGTGTCGGTGAGTTTCCGCCGTTCGGGGTCGCCGTACCGTTCCGGGTGTACCGGCAGTAACTCGTAAGGTTTTCCCAGGGCGAAAACCGCTTGACGTTTTCCTGCGGAAGAAGCGTCAAGACGCCGGTACAGGCACGGCTTGTCTTCGGACTCATCGGAGACAAGCTGGAAGACCGGTGAGGATCGCCGCAGCGCCGGCGCGAACGGGAATCCGGGTTGCTATTCGAGCGGACACTGTCGCTCATGTCGTCGAAGGAGCGTTCGCCGATCGTGGTGATGTATCTGCCGGAAAACGCACCGCGTTACCTATTCTTTCAGTAGGGCCGACTTCAGATCGGGCAGTCCGGCGTCGCACTCAACGTAGTGAACCCGATCGTCGATCGCCGCGCCGGCTGCGACCGGATTGCCGAACAGGTCGAACGACCGGACCCCTGCTGACGCCGGCAGTTGGAAGGCCGCGTGGACCGGACTCGATGTGATCGCCGCCACCGCACGGTTCGCTCCGGAGTAGAGGTAGGCGTGGACGCCGTCGGCTAACGTGACGCGACCGGCGAACTGCGTGTCCTCCAATAGCCACGCCAGCGCGCTGTGGGCCGCCGCCGAAGGGTGCAAGAAACCCTCGGCGGTAACCAGCGTCGTCCACTCCACCGCGCCGCCGAATGTGCTATGGCCGTGCATGGTGTAGAGGAACTGGCGAACTTCGCCGTTTGCCATGCGGGCGATCGTGTAGCGCGCCAGCCGATCCGCGATTCGCCAGTTGTCATTGCGATTCTCGTAGGGCAACGTGTAGCGATAGAAACCGTTCGACACATCGCCGGACAACGGCGCCCCTTCCGACATCCACACCGGTTTCGGCACCCGGCCGAGTTTTTGGAGGATCGGCCCCACGGCCGCCTGGTACGCCTTTGCGGCAGGATCGTCCGGAAAGCCCGTCAAGCCGTTTTCGTAATGGTGGTAGGAGATCGCATCGCAAGTGTCCAGCCCGCCGAAGTCGAGCACCTCCTTGGTCCATTTCGTGCCATTCTCGGCCCCGTAGGTGTTGAAGCCGATGATGGCCACCTGCGGAAATACTTCGTGCGCGGCTTCGTAAGCCGTCTTTTGCAGGCGGGCGTAATCCTTCGAGGGCGTGTCGCTGGGGACATAGCGATCGTTCCAGTTGCGGCCCCGCGCCGGATCGACCTTGAGACTCCAGAACGTGCTCCCCCACGGTTCGTTCCAGATTTCGTAGCTATCGATCATGGAACGGTGATGGTCGACGATCGTCCGCACCGCATGGGCCCAGTCGTCCATGCTGAGCGGCTCAAGGTAGCGATCGAAGTAGCCGGTCGCAGGCCTGCCAAGATTGCTGGCCCAACCCGGCGTCGTCGACAGCAACCCCAGGATTTTCAGATGGTGGTCGCGATAGCGCCGCAGGTCGCTGTCCCGAAACTGCCACTTGCCCTTCTCGGGTTCGAGAAACGACCAGCCAATGTATTCCGTCCCCGCATCGTGAAGGCGGACCCAGTTCGCACCGATCGCTTTGGCCATCGTCAGATGGCGGTTGGTCGATAAGGTGTGCGTGCCGAAGAAGGAGTCCGGCGCGTCCTTGCCCCAATAGCGCGGGCGGCGGAGCCGATAGAACACGATTTCCTGGACTGGGCTTAGACGCTGCCCCGAGGCATCGACGAGCCACGCCTCCAGCCGATACGGCCCGAGTCCGTGCGGGGCGAACGGCTCGCAGGCGATGACGCCCGATTTCGCGGAGTCCAAGGGGATGTCCGGCAGGAGCTTCTCATCGCCGTACATGGTCACCAATCGCGTCTTGAGCACCGCCCCCTGGGCCTGGCCCGCCACGGCAAACTGGATCTTCATCGGTTCATCGGTGAATTGCACCCGCGCGCTGGCCGCATCGGAGGGAGGCAGAGCGAGGGAGACTTCCATCGGTTTCTGCGGGGCATACGCGCCGGCCTTGGCCCCGTGTTCCACCTGCAAGCCGTCCAGCCGGAGCGTTCCCTTTCCCTCCAGCCGCATCGCGTGCGACGGGGCCAGCAGGACGGGCTTGAACGGTAATTCGACGCGTTGCCACTGCTCGCCCGACAACTTGAGCGGCAGTCTCGCGCACTGCTGGCCGCGCCCACCAGTTACCGCCAGGCTGCCCTCCCATTCGCCACGAAGCGCGATGCTGAGCACATGCGTTTCGAAGCTCCACGGCACGGCGAAAGGGGCACTGTAAACGCAGATCCCCTTCACGGTCGCGTCGATCCGCAGCGCCGGACTGCCGCTCGGACCTGATACGGCCCTATCGCTTTCCACCTTCACCTCATCACCGTCGGAGTAGTCGCGATCGATCGACCAGCCGCTTTGCAGGCCGAGCGGGAATACAGACGCGCTCACCAGGTTGCCTGAACCGGCCTCGGGATGCCTGGCTTTGATCTCGGCGATGAGGTCCTGCTCGGAGAGCTTCACCACTTTGAGCTTCGCCAGGTCCAGCCGGCCATTTCCGGCTAGATAGACAAACAACCCGGTCGGCGACCGCTGCGCAGAGAGTCGAAAGTCGTAGGAGAAGTCTTGCCATTGGCCGTCGGTGGCGGGAGTGAACGAAGTCAGGGTGCTGTACGGTGGCCCGACATCGCGAATCCCCAGACTCACGCCCGCAAGGCTGCGAGCAGTCAACGTCAGGCGGTAATAAGCATTGGCGTCGTCCAGTGGGGGCAGGCGGTGCACGAACTGCAATCCATCTCCGGAGGCTTGCTCAACGCGAAGGAAATCTCGCCCTCCCTCGCTCATCGGCTTGTATTCGGCCACCACATTGCTCTTCCACTCTGAGTTATCGCGCCATCCGTCGGGCAGACGCCCGGTGATGCGAACGCCTTTCGCCGCGGTGATCGTCTCAAACGGCTTTCCCGGAACCCCGAAGTCGGTGTCGACAATCGCCTGGGGCTCCGCGCCGGCGACACCCGTCAGAATGAACAACAAGGCAAAACAAGCAATGATTCTCATGTTCGTACCTGCGACGGGGTCGGGCGGAGACGGGGGCGGGTCATATTTGTTTCGATTTGACGCGTCGTGTGACCGTTCACCGGTCGTCACCACATGGCGTTGATCATCTTGACCGTTTCTTCCACGAGCATCTGCCCGCCTTCGGGACCGACCACATTGCTCTGAATGATGGCGCCGTATCCGCCGCCTTTCGCGGCCCGCTCGGAAGGAAGATAGGTTCCGCTGGAGGCGTAGAGCCAGTCATTTGTGTCGTCTTCCGGCGCGCCGGCCGGAGGTTGGGGCTCTGCGGCCCCGTTGGCCAATTGGACGACAAAGGTCTGCACCGCTTTCGACCGGGCCTTCATCTGGACTCCAAAGTCGGTGTACAACTCGAACTGGTTGGTGCAGATCACCGTGTCGCCGATGCGCAGCACGTTGACGGGGGTTGCGTGCGTCGGATGGGGATCGGCCGCCAGTTTTTCGTAGCGGGCGGCAACCCGGGCGTTCCAGTTGCCCCGGCCGTCGCCGGGATGGGCCTTGAGGCGCTCCGCTTCGGCCTTGCACGACTGGTATTCCGCCTCGGTGACGATGCGCTGCGGAAGACGGAGGACGACATGCTGGTGCTTCACGACCACGTCGTCCTGTTTGGCGGTTTGAACGACTTCGTAGGCCTCGTCAACTCCGTGGACGATCCGCCGGGCAATCTCCTGCAACCGGTCCAGCTTTCGCAGGCTCGTCATCCGGTCGTCGGCCGCCTGCCGGTAACGGAGATGCGGCGACTGGTCGCCCGCCGCTCCGCAAAGCCCCACGATCGTGACGTCCTGGCCATATTTCTCCCTGAGCATTGCGCGGGTCGGGCCCCAGTAGTCGGAGGAGAGCAGGCGATTGCTTTCCACCTCTTGCGACGGGCAGGAAACGTTGACAACCATCGCCAACAGTTTGTCGCTGGCGTCCCAGAAGAACATCGTGTTGACGTCATGATCCTCCATCCCTTCGATGGCGCGGAAATTGGGGACGTTGGTCGGTCCGTACATGACGGCCGTGCCATCGGCGTAGACGGCCCTGCGGTTGTAGGCGACGACGGCATGGCCCAGGCCGTAAGAGAACCTGGCCGGCCTTCGTGCATTCCACGCCTGCTGGGCGGCAGCGCCGATCCTGGCGGCGGCAAATTTGACGTAGTCCGATGGAACCTGCACGCCCTCCTGTTGCTTGAAATGCCCGTCCGTGGTGGGCGGGGCGGAATGGGTGTGCGTGCCGGCGACGATCAACTTGCCAACGTCGAATTCCGGCAGTTGCTCCTGAATCCCCGCGCGGATCGGCAGCAGAATGCTGGCGCGCACGACGGCGGTGTCCACGCTGATGATGATTGCCGAGTCCAAAGGCTTGTCGCCGTCGCGCGATTCCAACGCCAGCACATTGGCCGTCAATGGGTATTCGACCCCTTGCGACACTCGAGGCGAGAACTGGCCCGCGAGAAAAGACGGCATGTCCGGCGTGATATCACAACTGACCGCGCCGACGTGCAGCGTCGCGGCATGGGTATGCGCCGTGGAAAGAACCGCGACGATCGCGAAAAGGCAAGGGAACAAGTAACGCGGGACGCTCATGGCAGGCTCCTTCTCGAATGTGGAAGATAACAACACGACGACACTCCCATTGTGTCCAAGATAACCCATTAGATCACTTTTCGCGGCGATTGGGAAGGGCTCGGCCCCTTGTCTTCGCCGCATTCGATGGACGCGTTCCGGCCGCGACAATGGGACTGTCCCCTTCGCATGCAGCGGAGAAGACAGCCTGCGCCACCGACTTGTGAACGCTTACCTCGGCTGGCAGGACGCCGACGCGGACGCCGACGCGGGGGCCGCTTGTGACCGGCGCGGAGTCCCGCTACGATGAATGCGCCGCCGATCGCTTCGAAGAGCCTGGAATCTCCGATGGAACTGTCTGAAATCGCCTCCGTTCTGGTCCTTTGCCGTGCAAGGTCGGCTCTTGGCCGGTACTGCTGCGGTTCGCCGGCCATGCCGGGGCGAACGGCGACCCGCGACAATCGAATCCACGACACTTTCAGGGCCGCTTCGCCCGCCAATCATCGCAGTTAACCATCCACCTTGACCAAGGAGCAGCGACATGAAGGATGCACGGCAACGGTCCATCGGTTTCACTCGCCGCGAGGCCATGCAGATCGGACTCGGAACCATCCTTAATACGGCGATTGCGGCGGCCGGCGCGCCGGCGGCGGAGGCAGCCGAACGAGAACGCCTGGCCATTTCCTTCTGGATCTGGGCGTTGTGGGACACGGGAACCCATGGTTTCTTCAACGATTTCGAGCTGCGCATAACGGAACTGGTCGAGCGCGGCTTCAACTGCATTCGCATTGAAGGGGGGGCCGGAATCACGCACGACGCCGCGGGCAAGTCGCGTGGGGAGTTGACGTTCTATCCGGCGGTCCCCGGCCACGCCCATTTTACCCGGCAGATGGAGCACATGACCGGCGGTCGCGTCGATCTGATGCAGCGACTGATCGAACTCTGCACCGTCGCGAAACGCCACAAGGTCAAAGTGATTCTCTCGAGCTGGTATTACCTGCACACGTTCTGGTTTACCGACAAAAGTGTGACGTCCGAGTTATTGGGTCTGCCTCCGGAACAACGCTTCATCCGCTTTGCTCAAGGGCTGGACCGGATCCTCGAAGAGTTGAAACAGCGCGGCCTGGCCGACACCATCATCGCCGCCGAGATCTTCAACGAGGTGAACGGAATGGATTTTTCCGGCGGCTACGGATCGCAGAAGAAACCCGTTGATGTGGTGCACAAGTTCCGAAACCTGCATGAAGAGGCGCTGGAATTCCTGAAAACGCGGCACCCGGATATCCGGTTTGCCCTGGACACCAGCACGCCATCGGTCCATCCCGAGTCCATGCCGCGCAACGCACAGGTATGGACGTTCCACAGTTACTACCTATGGGATGTCTACAAAGTCTTCGAGCAGAATTTGCTCGCCAGGGATGTCGACCTGAGCGACCCCGCCAGCTACGCTCCGATCCGGCGTTTCCTCCGACGGGATATCGTGCCGTTCCAGGCGATCCTCGATAGCCGTAACGGGCGCCCGCCCATCGAGCCCGGCTGGTACCGCCGCATCTGGCTGTATCGCAACCTCGAACCGAACGCCATTCCGGAGTTGGAGCGTCTGCTACGGGAGAACCTGGAGAAGCAGATCGACCAGTACAAACGAAAGGCCACAGACGCGGTCGAGCACGCCGTGAAATTGCGTGACGAGGTCTTCCCCGGCATCCCGCTGGTGCTGGGCGAAGGGGTCAGCTACTGCGCGGACCACCGTCTCCGCTGGGAGGAGCGTTGCGACGCCTACTGGGAAGTCGTCGAGCACGCCGCCCGCGCCTACCGGGAGCACGGATTGTGGGGCGCCGTCGCACGCACGAACTCCGGACCAGAAGATCCCGTCTGGCACGAATACCCCGAACGCCTGCAGCGAGTCAACGCCACGTTCCTGGGGAAGAAGGTCTCGTGACCCCGGCGGTAAGCGTGAGCCCCGTTCGAGAGACTAGCGCGACGCTCTCGGATTCCGTAGTTGGTGACGGGAGGGACCGGCGCAGCGCTGCTTGCAGGAGTAGGGCTCGGCTATCTCGATGGCTTGCCTGAATTCAGTATGTTCGCTACTTGCTGAGATCTTTGATGCGGAGATTGCGATACTCGTGAACTCCATTTTCGGCCTGCAGGCCTAGGTAGCCCCGCTTCAACGTGCCTGCGGAGCTGGAGGTGCTGACCAGTTCGCCGTTCAGGCGAACTTCGAGCCTTGATCCGACAATCTTGATGTCATAGGCGTTCCACTCCCCGTCGGGCTTCAGCACCTTCTCAACCAACTCGACATTGAGATCATGTGGGGCTCCGAAGATCTTCGCCATGCGGGCAGTGTTCTCAATCTGCACTTCGTACTTCTGATTTGGCCAGTTCTCGCCCGCCTTGACGGATCGCAGAAAGACGCCGCCGTCCTGTTTCGGTTTCAGGAAGCGGAATTCCAGACGCAGGATGAAATCGGCATACTCCTTGTCGCTACGGAGCCAGCCGAGGCCCACATCGTGTTTGAGGACGCCGTCCTCCACGACAAACTTCGCGCCGTTCATGAGATGCCAGCCATCGAGGGTTTTGCCATCAAAGAGGCTGACGAAGCCCTCTTCAGCCTTGTCGGCGGCCAAAGAGACGTTTGGCATGCCCAAGACGCACAATGCGGCAACAGCAATAACGGCTTGCGTGACACTACGGTAGTAGACCATGTTCTTTACCTCCTTACGGGTCGATCTTGGAAGGTTGACGCGGATTCACCGCAAACTGAGTATAGGCGAGAAAGCCTGGGGAAGCAAGCGAGCGAGGGGAAAGTGGGCCAACTGCGCCACGGTGCTCGAATGTCGGCTTCACACATCCAGCCGAAGTCCGTCGTGGACGACCACAATGTCCTCGGCCGCCAGACGCGGTGCGGGCAGGTCGTAGGGCTCGCGGAAATGCAGGCTATTGGCTGGTGCCGCCGAACTGGCGGTTCCACAGATCGGCGTAGCTGATCAGCCGGATATTGCGTGCCTGCAGGATGTCCTTCACCTCCTGCGAGCAGAGCACGGCAACGGATTGGGCTTGGCGCGGCGCGTAAAGCCCCGGGTGGCAGATCGTTTACCACGTGCCGGGCTGGAGATTCCGCAGTGTGCTGAGGAATTTCAGGCGAGTTTCTTCGGGCAGATCGGGGCCGCACCAGTAGGCGAGGTTACCATCCGGGAGCCGCACGGTGCCCCATGCCTCCAGTCCAACGCCAAAAAACTTGGCGCCCGAGTAGCGGCCGTCGACGTCCAGTGTGTCGTGCGTGTAGAGCAGCCGATACTCGCGGCAGAGACGCTGGAACACAGCGACGATATCGGGGCGCTTCCCGCCGCCGTTGGACGCCATGTGCCAGTCGAGGTAGACAAACCGCAGTCCCGTGCCGAGGCACTTTTCGATCTGCGCCCGGACCTCCTTTTCCACTTCGTCAATGAACCCCAGGTTCACGTCCAACGAGTGGCCCATGTCGTCGCCCCGAACCAGAAGCTCGATGGGGCGTTCGGCGTTCTCGGCCGCGGCAGCCCAAGACACGATCCCCACGAGGATCAACAAAGCCGACGAGCATTGAGAGTTCATTGCTGAGTTACTCCTTGCGATCACTTCACGTCGCGAACCTCCGCCACCATTTCCAGCAACGTATCGAGCAGCTTTTCCGAGGCATGCGGCTCGAAAGCGCAGGAGCCCAGCCACGTCTCGTAGCCGCCCCATTCAAAATGCTTGGCGGTCGGAATATAGCCAAAGCCGCCGTGGGCCCATTCAACCAGGACCGCCGGCTGCATCGCCGCCCGCTGGCGGAACTCCAGACCGATCTCGCAGAACGGCTCGCCGGGCATCGTGCCGATGCACGCCGGCCCGATCCGCAACACTTGCAGAGGCACGGATACCTGCGACTCGCGCGCGGCCATGTCCGTGATCCGATGCGCGTAGCTCCACGACAGGTCGACCTGGTCGGGCTGAGGCCCCGGCTTCGTCAACCGCTCCTTGGCCCAGGCGATTTGTTCGGCCGTCGGCATGGGGCGCGCGATGGTTTGTTCCCGAAAGCGTGCCGCCAGGACCGCGTCGTTCTGATACTCGGCCTTGGCCATCGCCGCATGCACCTTGGCAGCCAGGTCGTGGGCGACGAAGCGGATCTGCTCGTAGGGCTCTTTCCGCGGTCGCGGCTGGACGAAATTGACGTTGTTGATGTCGCCGCTGGAGGCGTTGGCCATCAGGACCACGAGCGGCGGATCCTGCTCGTGGCCGCCGAGCAGCCGTTCGAGCCGGTCGCAGTACACGCCGTAGTAGTCGGCCGAAATGTCGCCCTTGGGGACGCCGCCCACGTAGTGCAATGAATAGGTCGAGTAGACGGCGATCGGCCGCCCGTCCGGCTCGCGCAGGGCCAGGATCGTCACCGTCGGATCCGTCGGACCGGCCGGCTTGATGAGGTTCGGGCTGCCCGACGACGGGTTCATCTGCACCTGGTCGATGCCGCCGAACGGGTTGGGCCTCGCCCCGTCCGGCTTCACAAACCAGCGCCGGTTGAATACGTGCTCCGGCGCTTCCGTGGTGAGGCACGCCAACTGGGCCGGGCGCAGCCGGTTCGCCGCGCAGCGCACGCCGTCGACGATCCGCTGCACGACAAAGGCACGGTAATTCTCGTACTCCGGCTCGCTGGGAGCGGGAGCCTTGCCACCGGGGCTGCTGGCGGAATGCGTATGCACGGCCGAGATCAGTACGTTGCTCGATGGAATCCCAAGCTGCTTTTCGATCAGGCCGCGCGTCTCGGCGCACATGCCCACCTCGGTTCCCAAGAGATCGAGGACCACCAGGGCGAGCTTTGTCTTGCCGTCGTCGAGCACGAGGCACCGCGCGTGCAGGTCATCGTGCACGTTGGTGGACAGCGGGGCGATGAAATTGCCGATAATCGGCCGCCCCAACGGCGGCGTAATCACGCTGGTGGCCGCGCCGGCCCGGAATCCAGGCGCCGGCTCGGCCGCGCACAGCGTCGCAGCAATCAGGGAACAGGCAACGAGGGCGAGTATCAAGGATTTCACGGCGAACATCTCCTGTAGTGTGCGGTGGGTCAGAGTGCGGCGTTTGATGGGGCGGGCGAGGTTATTCTGCAGGGGTCGAGCGCACCTCGGCCGCCATTTCCAGCAGGGCGCCGAGCATCTTGTCCGAGGCATTCGGCTCCAAGCGGTTGGTGGCCAACCATGTCTCGTAACCGCCTAACTCGTGCTGCTTCGGCGTCGGCAGGTAGTCGAAATAGCCGTGGGCCAGTTCGACCAGGAACGCCGGCTTCACGGGACACTGTTTGCGGAATTCGAGGCCGATCTCGCAGAAGATCTCATTGGGCAAGCTGCCGATGCACACGTCGCCGATACGCAGCACTTGCAGCGGCGTCGGGACCGATGCCGCACCGCGGGCCAGTTCCTCGAATCGCTGGGCGTAAACGTAGGGAATGTCGGGCTTGCCGCCCTTGGCCAGCGTTTCCTTAGCCCACGCCATCTGCTCGGCGCTCGGACGGCGCGTGGCGATCATCAGCTCCCGGTAGCGTGCATCAAGCGTTAGCCGGTCATGGTACTCGACCTTTTCCAGGGCCGCCTGAACCTTCGCGGCCAGGTCGTGGGCCACGAACCGCATCTGCTCGTAAGGTTCCTTGCGCGGTCGGGGGTGGAGAAAGTTGATGTTGTTGATGTCGCCGCTGGTGCCATTGGCCATCATGGCCACCATGGGCGGATCCAGTTGGTCGCCCTCAAGCAGATGCTCCAGACGCCGGCAGTACATGCCGTAGTAGTCGGCCGAAATGTCACCGCGTCCGACGCCGCCCACGTAGTGGAGCGAATAGCAGGAGTACACCGCGATCGGCCGGCCATCGGGCTCGCGCACGGCGAGGATCGACACCGTGGGATCCGTCGGCCCGGCCGGCTTCACCAGGTCCGGACTGCCTGACGGTGGATTCATCTTCACCTGGTCGATGGTGCCGAAGGGACCGGGCGGAATGGCGCCTGGCTTCATGAACCAACGGCGGTTGAAGACGTGCTCCGGCGCCTCGGCGGTGGTGAACCCGACTTGCGCCGGACGCAGCCGACTGACAGCGCATTTGACTCCGTCGGCAATCCGACGGGCGACGAAGGCCTGGTACTTGTCTGCCTGATACTCGTCGACCTTCTGCGGGAACTCGAAGTGGTTCTTGCCCAGCGCGCTGGCCGCCGAATGGGTGTGGACGGCCGAGATCAACACGTTCGTCGGCGGGATGCCCGTCTCCTGCTCGATGAACTTGCGAGCCTCGTGGCTCACGATGTAATGGAAGCCCAGCAGATCGACGACCACCAGGGCGAGCTTCGTCTTCCCATCGTCCAAGACAAGGCACCGCGCGTGCAGCTCGTCGTGGACGTTCGTGGCCGGAAAGGGCAGAAAACCGCCGATGATCGCCGAACCCAATGCCGGCGTGATGTTGCTCGTCGCCGCACCGGCCCGAAACGTAGGCGCGGGCGGCTCCGCAGCCAGGAGTGTGGTGCTCAAGAAGCAGGCTACGATGCCAAGAAGATAGCGTCTCATAACGGCAGGCTCCTAAAATAGGTCAACGGAAGGAAGTCGCTAGCAGGTTTTCCAAGATACCACATTGCCTTACACAATACCACCCTCCTTCGCGAAATCGTAGCCGTTCATGGGTCGGCAGCGCAAGCCATCCTCTCCGCTGCATACGAGGGGGAGCAGCCCCCTGTGAACGGTTACGCGAAATCTAGATACTCAAACTGAAAATGCCACCACCGACCTTGCGTCGGTGGAGCCATGTTTGACAACTACAATGAGGCCGTTTTACCGTGTGTGCAGGTTGGGTTGCCGTGGTGCCGCCCGCGGGCGGCACCACGGCAACCCAACCTGAAGGATCCCTGCGAGGCTGCTTGTAGTAGTTGCCAAACATCACTCCACCGGGACAACCCCGGGTGGTGGCATTTTCAGTTTGAGTAACTGGACATGGCAGAGCTTGTCAAGGCGCGAATGCAGGATACTTCGCACATTCCCCACGCTCTTGCCGGGAGCCAACCGCGTCGGGTCATACTCGCTTCCCAGGCCAAGCGTGCCGCAGACTTCCGTATCATCGTGAAGACCGTGAAGGTCTATCGTTGAAGGTCGGTGCGACTGGAACGATCCGGCGCAACGTGTTAAACTGGCGACATGCCGCACATTACCCGCGTCCAACAACGGTCAACAATAGGGAGACTACGCGATGAGAACTGACCTGAACCGCCGCGATTTTCTTGCTGTTTCTGCCGCCGGCGTGAGCTTGGTTGCTACCGCGGGGCGA
>JAVEUP010000197.1:0-14520 GCA_034005525.1 Thermoguttaceae bacterium
CCCTTGGCTCTACGGCTTTAAGCTCGACTTCCGCTTCCGCTGACCACCGCCCCTCAAGGTCCAATCAATCGCCCCCAAAAAATCGCTGCGGCAGGGGCGACAGAGACGCATCCACTGCTGTCGCCCCTGCCGGGGCTAAACGGAATTTTCGCCCTTATTCCAAGGGTTCCGCGTCGTGGCGGCGACAGCGCCGCCACGACGCTCCACCCGTGGCTATAATCTTATGGCCCCTCCGGGGCAAAATACCAGCCTCCTGATGCGCGACACCGATTCCAAACGTGCCAGTGAAACTTGCCGCACACCCGAAAGGCGTCCAGTTTGAGTTGGTGCAACAATTGTGGTAAACTCACGCAACTGCCCAAACCAACACGAGAATCCAGACCATGCATCGAACATCTATCCTTTCAGTGGCCCTAGGTTGGCTCGTGCTGTTGGGCGCGGCGGCAACTGCACTTGCAGAAAAGCCGGGCCGGCCCAACATTCTGTTCATTATGGCCGACGACCATGCCACCCAAGCTCTTTCCTGCTATGGCAGTTACCGGAACAAGACGCCGAACCTCGACCGGCTGGCCGAGCAGGGAATGCTGTTCACCAATTGCTTCTGCACCAATTCCATTTGCGGGCCCAGCAGGGCGACCATCCTGACGGGCAAGTACAGCCACCTCAACGGATTCGCCCGCAATGGAAACAAGTTCGACGGCGGGCAGCAGACCGTGGCCAAGCTGATGCAGGCGGCAGGCTACCAGACGGCCATGATCGGTAAATGGCACCTTGGCACCGATCCGACCGGATTCGACTATTGGGAGGTGCTCATCGGCCAGGGCCCGTACTACAACCCGCCCATGAAGACGCCCGGCGGCATCGTCGAGCACGCGGGTTACACGACCGACCTCATTACCGACTTGACCCTGAAGTATCTCAAGAGCGGGCGCGACCCTCAGAGACCGTTTCTGCTGATGTACCAGCACAAGGCGCCGCACAGGGAATGGCTGCCAGGACCGGAGGAACTCGGCCTCTTTCGGGGTGAGACCGTGCCCGAACCGCCGACGCTGTTCGACGACTATTCGGGGCGGGGCACCGCGGCACGGGATCAGGAGATGACCATTGCCCAGCACATGCGGCCGGTGTTCGATCTGAAGATCGGTCCGCCGGCCGGCGGCGAGGAAGAGGCGAAGCAGTGGGAGCGGCTGCTGCAGCGGCTCACACCCGAGCAACGCAAGGCCGTCGAAGACGCCTACCGCCCGCAAAACGAGGCGTTCGCCGCGGCGAACCTGAAGGGCAAGGAACTCGTCCGGTACTACTATCAGCGGTACATTAAGGACTATCTCCGGACCATCGCCGGGATCGACAGGAACGTCGGTCGCGTGCTCGACTACCTGGAGGAGTCGGGCCTGGCGGAGAACACGGTTGTCATCTACACGTCGGACCAAGGCTTCTACCTGGGCGAGCACGGTTGGTACGACAAGCGGTTCATGTACGAGGAGTCGCTCCGCTCGCCGCTGCTGGTGCGCTGGCCCGGCAAGACGAAACCTGCCAGCACGTGCGAGAAGATGGTCATGAACCTCGACTTCGCCGCGACCTTTCTGGACATCGCCGGCGCGCCGATTCCCGCCGACATGCAGGGCGCGAGCATGAAACCGCTTCTGACGGGCGCCGCGCCGGACGACTGGCGCCAGTCGATCTACTGCCGCTACTACGAGTATCCCAGCGTCCACATGGTCCACAAGCACTACGGCGTGCGGACGGAGCGTTACAAGCTCATCTTCTTCCACGAACTCGACGAGTGGGAACTGTTCGACCTGGAAAAGGACCCGCACGAAATCAGTAGCGTTTACGCCGCTCCGGAATATGCCGAGGTGGTGAAGGAGTTGAAGCAGGAACTGGCTCGACTGCGGAAGCAGTACCGCGACGACGACGAGGTGGCAGTGCGGTAGCGTGTTCTTGGGGGCAATCGGCTATCGCGACTTGGCTCAGTCTTTCTCGGCCGCGTCATCCAATTGCTTCGCTTTGGCTTGGTCGGCAGCGGCCTTCTTTGCATCGCCTAGCTTCTCGTACACTTCCGCACGGAGTTCGTAGGCGCCGGCATCTTCGGAGTCGAACGCGATGGCGGCATCGGCTGCTTTCAGGGCGCCGGGCAGATCGTCCAACTCCAACCGGCATTCACCAATCCAGTACTGAACGCGGCCGACCGCCTCCGGATAGCCCTCCTCGGCCAGCATCGCATCCAGGAGCTGGAGCGCCTCGCGATACTTCTCGGCGTCGACAAGCGTATGAACGCGGAGCCAGTCGTATTGGCGGGAGTAGGGCGTCCAGGGGTACTCATGCGGATCGGTGAAGTCGTTCATCGCCGTTTCAATATCGAGCCAAAGGTCGGCAAACCAAAGGCTGGGGTCCGTCTTGAGTTCTCTCTGTTCTGCCCAAGGAAGTTGGACTTGCGCGTAGAAGGCGCGGGTCTGTTGGATGGCCTCGTGTTCGCAGTGGAAGACTCGTTCGACGAACTGCCGCTTCGAAATGCGGCCTTCCGCTGCCTGGCGCCGCAACTCCTCGAACCGCGGCACGAAGCCGATGTTGTGCAACTCGAAGACGATGTGCGACCACAGGGCCTCGAACACGGCATCGGGCGCGGCGCCGGGCATCGCTTCGTCGTACGGCTTCACGCGAATCCGGCCACGGCGCCCGTGCGACGGCGCAACGTGCTCGGCCTCCGAATCGAGCGGCGGGTCCGGGTCCCAGTCGATCGGCTCGCCCAGCGCCTCGCCCGCCATCCGGCGCACTGCCCACTTCCACAGCACGTCGTCCGGGGTCAGCAACTTTGCCAGCCCCGGCCGGTCTTTCAGCATCCTGCGCAACTGCTCCTGGCCGTGCTCAATCGCTTCGGGCGGCAGATCGACCTTCTTCCATGGGATGTACTTCGCCCCGACGTCATGCGGGTTGGCTTGTATAGCCGCCGCAAGGTCGGTGGCCCCGCCGGCGAAGTCCCCTTTGGCCAACTTCGCGGCTGCCCGCGATCCGAGAAACTCTGGATCCTTGGGATGGGCCTTGAGCACGCGGTCGAAATCGGCAATGGCGCGCTCGTAATCGCCGAGGGCTTGAAAGCATTTCGCCCGGCTGCCGTAGAGGCCGGCGTCGTCCGGGTCGAGTTTCATCGCCTGCGTGTAGTCGGCGACGGCTTCCTTGTACTCCCGGCGTTGGGATCGCACCCAGGCGCGCGTCGCCCAGGCGACGCCCAAGCCCGGATTGAGCGACACGGCCATGTTGAGGTCGGCAATGGCCGGCTCCAGGCGGCCCAACCTGGCATACGCTGCTCCGCGGTTGCAGTGCGCCTCAGCGTAGTTGGGCACCAGGCGGATACACTGCGAAAGGTCGGCGATCTCCTGCTGGTGGTTGCCCATCTGGCCGTGAGCCCAGGCTCGCGAAAACCATGCGTCGGCCATGCGGGGGTTCTGTTGCACGGCCATGGTGAAGTGCCGAATCGCTGCGGGGTAGTCGTTGTGCCCGATCGATTCATTGCCGCGGTCGTAGGCCACCTTGCCCGGGTTGGCGAGGACCGTGGCAGTCAGGAGCAGGGGGATCAGCAAGGCGCAGCACTGCGGGGCGGTAACGGAGCAAGAGAGTGTCAGGGTATTTCTTCTCATCATGGTAACCGGAAGCCGGGTGGGCTTGGGGTAGTCCTCTTGAGGATGGAGGGGGCAACACGAAAGGGCGTTGCAAACACGCCAATCCAGTATACCCCTTATCCAAGCCTTTTCCGCAATGCAGTCACAACATTCTCCGGCAGGAAGCGGCGGAGTTCCTCATCGCCGGTGACCCCCGCAATTTGCTTGATTAGAGAACTGGAGACGTGCGCGAGTTCGCCGTCGGCGATCATGAACAGCGTCTCCACTTCCGGGGCAAGCCGGCGATTGGCCATCATCATTGTTATTTCGGCGGGGATGTCGGTAATCGGACGCACTCCGCGCACCATAACGCGGGCTCCGCAGCCACGCACGAACTCGACGGCCAGTCCGTGGAACGTGCGGATTTCGACATTGTCCAGATGCCGCGTCGCCTCCTGGATGAGTTCCTGCCGTTCCTCCGCATCGAACATAGGCTGCTTCTCGATATTCACCCCGATGCCGATCACCAAGCGGTCAAACAACCGACTTGCCCGCTCCATTACGTTCAGATGCCCCAGCGTGATCGGATCGAATGAACCGGGATAAACGGCAATATGCGGAACGCTTGGCATGGACACCTCTTGCTCTCGTTTGCAGAGGGGACGCAACCGTTCACCCGGGTGAATCATCCCCACTGACCGGTTCTATCATACCGACTCGACGGCTTCGATCAAGCGGTCCAGGTCGGCCTCGTTGTTGTACGCGTGGGGGCTGATTCGCAGCCCTCCGCCACGGCAGCTCAGTACAACACCGCGTTCGAGGCAGTGACGCCGCATCTGCTGCGGGTCGATGCCGGGCAATGCGAACGTCACGATTCCGCTGCGGTGATGCCCCTCGCGATTGCTGAGAATCTGGGCCCTCGCGGCGACGAGCCGACGACAAGCCAGATCGGTCAATTCCAGCACGCGGGCAGCGATGGCCTCGAATCCGAACGAGACGAGCAACTCGAGGCTGGCGCCCAGGGCCATTAGTCCGGCGCAGTTCGGCGAGCCCCCCTCATAACGCACTGCGGTTGGCTTCAACTCCAACTCGATCCGGGCGAAATCGTGCTCATGGACCACGCTGTTCCACCCTACGCCCAGGGGGTGCAGCAGGTCCAGGTGCTCGTGCCGGCTGTAGAATAAGGCGGCCCCTTCCGGCCCCAAGAGCCATTTGTGTCCGTCGGCGGCCAGAAAGTCGATCGGCGTGCTGCGTACGTCGAGTGGGAAGACTCCCAGCCCCTGGATAGCGTCGACCATCAGCAACGCCCCTCGATCGTGTGCAAGCCGGGCGATCTCATCAAGGTCGTGTCGCCAGCCGTTCGCGTAGGCTACCCAGCTTAACGTAACGATGCGAGTCCGCTCGTCGCAGGCGTCGGCCAAGCGACTGAGGTCGAGACTGCCGTCCTCGCCGACCGGCAGCCGACGAACTTCGACCCCGCGGTGGGCAAGGTTCAGCCACGGATACTGGTTCGAGGGGAACTCGTCAGCCCGCGTTACCACGTTGTCGCCCGCCTGCCAGGGAAATCCCTCGGCGACCAGGTTGATGCCTGCGGTGGTGTTGCTCAGCAGGGCAACCTCCCCGACGTCGGCGCCAATGCACTGGGCGGCCAGCGTTCGGAGCCGCTCGAGCTGGGCGGTCCAATCAGGGTAATGCACTGCTCCGTCTTCCACTGCTACGGAGGCCCACTTCTCAATCGCTGCGCGGGCAGGCCCGCTAATCGGGGCGACGGCAGCGTGGTCCAGGTAGGCCCAGCGTTCTGTAACAGGCATTTGGCTCCGAAAAGCGTCCATTCGAGGGTGGTCATTCATGGGGTCTGTCCTTGGGTAAATAGCGATTTTTTCGGCTGCTTCCTCGTCTTTCGGCATGGCGGGGGAGGAAAACGCCAGTTTTCCGGGCTTCAACGGCAGAACGGTCGGAGCCATTGCCTTTTGAGCCGCAACGACTGCCGGACCCCCCGTAAGAGGTTGCCGTTGAGCCTTCTGCCTTCCCCCGTAGAGATGCCGGGTCGGGTGAACTATACTAGATAAGATCGACCCAATGCTCAACCGCCGGATTGCCAAGGAATTCGATTGATGCCCAAAGCCCTTTGCTACACGGGACTAGTAGTCTCCGTTCTGATCTTCCTAGTCTTCGGGCTCGATTTGCTCACCTATTTTCTGCTCGACTCGGCCTTTCCGTTCGGTGGGGTTAGCCTGATGATGAGCGGCGGATTCGTCGTAGCGGCGGGGGTGCTGGGATACCTTAGTTGGTCGACTCTCAGGGAGCAGAAGTAACGTCCGGTTCCTCGCACTCCCCTCGAACGCCTCCGTGCTCAAAACGGCCGGTACCTCGGCATCACGACGTTCCGACACCGAGCCCGGTTTATTCACGATAGGTAGGGTGGGTCAAACAAGCCGCTTCTTTGGTGGGCCGTCGGTCGCTACTGCCGGTGTACTTCCAGGCCAGCGGGCTGCAAATCAGCTTGATTGAGGCTTGTGCGGGCCCACCAACGATCTACGCGACGCTGTCCCAGCCTACGTAGATGAATAATCCGAGCGAACACGATGTTGTTCGGCCTTCAATTACGCGCTTGAATGACAAACTTCATGGAGTGAACCCGGGGCGAAGACTCCAGGGGCTCGCCGTTGGGAAGCTCCGTTACCGCGAGCCAGGTTACCCTTACGCTGTAGCTTCCCGGCGACAAAGACAGCGGCACCTCGACCAAGGGTCGCCAGATGATATTCCGTCGCAGTTGCGCGTCCTGAAGACGAACGGCCGTGTGAAGTATTTCCAACTCGAGTTGGCTTCCGCGTCGGATCAGGCGATGCGGCAAGACCCTGTCCGGACCATCCAGGATCGGGCCGGTGGCCAGGAGGTGTCCGGGCGGGCTCACCGTAGGCGTGCTCCGCTTCGTGGCAACGGCCTTGGCAAATGCCACGGCCAACTCCGATGGCTTGTCCGGCGGGCTGCAAAGAACAACCGCGGCTTCCGTCAGCGCCTTGAACGCCTCTCGGTCAGCGACATTCAGCGGCCGATGCACGACTGCACTCGCCAGCGACATGTCCACCTCTGGCTGGGCTTGTTCTGCGGTTGCCAACAGCAACCAAATCACGACCAACATAACCGACCTCCACCGTGAATGCCACGCTCGGGTCGATTCCTCCATCAGCCGGCTCGCGCTAACTATTCCAAGGGCACTGTCCCGCTCTTTGTGGCATAGGTTCAGCGGCAGAAACAAACTTGCCGCCGACCACCCTGTAGCCGAGTTTCTCCGAAACTCGGATCTCGGCGTCTCGGAGAGACGCCGCTACGGAGACTAGCCGCTTCGCATGCCGGCTCGCGGTCGGCGAACCAGCCGCATCATCATGAGGCAGGCACATGCCACTCCGGCGAGCATTGCGCTGGTTGGCTCAGGAATGAGGCTGTAGTAGTACTGGTATGCCAGCGCGCTGGACACTGGACCGACAATGTCGCACAGCACACTGCCTCTCTTCCAAGTCCAGTTGAAGCCGCCGTGAAACGAATGGAGTGAACCATCGGCGTTGCAGCTCACCAGCCAGGTATAGAACTCCAGGTCGGTGCCAGGCTCGCCCCAGGGGAAGTCTTCGAACTTGAATGTATCGAGCACGCCGTCCCCGTTCGTGTCCGCTTGCTGGTATTCCCAGTGGTAGTCTTCGTTGTAACCTTCTGGGTAAGGTGGGCCCTTCGGCTTGGTTTCGTCCCAGTACCACGGCTTGTCGTCCGCCCATTGCCCGAACGCTCCGCCGTTCGGCGGATCGATATACGGTGGCGTGTGTCCGGCGGGCGGGTGATTGTCCTTGACCACCACCTGGAACCAGTTGAAATGGTGCTCCCCGAGTTGTTCCAATGCTCCGGCCAGCGACGGTTTCGCGTCAGGGGGCGGCGGTTTGGGAACCGTGCTGGTAAAACCGCCGGTGATCCCTTTGTTGGGCGGAGGGCCTGGATCGTCTGTCACTTGTACCGTGACGGAGCCGACCGGCGTTCCCCCCGAAGTCGTCACCGGGAAACTCACGCTCAAGTCGGCGACGGAAGTCGATCCCCACACCAGGACGATCGCGATCACTACGGTCCTGGCAAGAAGTCGACGAATTCTACAACTGCCACACGGATTAAAATAAAGTGACTGCATGGAATTTCTCTCTTAACCAATCCATAGAAGGAAGGAACGAGATACAATCCCCGGAACTGCCGGATTCTGCTCTGCCGCCGTCAATTCACGATCATAGCTGCACTGGTCCCCAGCATTCGCGAGAGGAAACCGGCTTTTGCACGTTTCCGGGTTGAGCCTCTTCCTATATTCGCGTTAGACAAGCCTTTCCTGACACTCGCCCCGAGGCCTTTTCCACCGCACGAATACTTGGCACGTCATAAACCGTTCTTCCAGCCCGGATTATTCGTGTACGTAGGGTGGGTCAAGGTCGCGGGGATCGTTGGTGGGCCCGCACAAGCCGCAGCCAAGCTAATTCACGGTCCGCGACCCAGAAGCTCGCCGGAAGTGGCGACCGATGACCCGTCAAAGAAGCGGCTTGTTTGCCCCACCCTGCGCACAGGAATAATCCGGGTTATTTCCTGTTCAAGCTCTGGCCCCAGGGATTTCGCAAGGTCACTGAACCGCTTCCGGCTGTGCCGGCCGACTCCGTTCGAGGAGTTCGATGTACCGTGGTGCGGCGTAGTCGTCGGGCAGCGATTCCGCCAGGGTGGAATAGACCTGGTGGAGTGCGTTCCAGGTATGCGGGCGGACGTACTCGTATCCGCGGAAGCGGCCGCGGCGGAACTCGTCGACCAGCAGGTACATGGCTATCGTGTTCAAAGGATCGAACCCGATGCGGAACGCGCGGGCGTGCGATTGGCGGTCGCCCAGTTCAGGCCGCATGACGGAGTCGGTCTCGGCGCTGTGGACGGCGCCGAAGAAATGGCCTAGTTCGTGAACCAGTATTTCGAGCCGCTCGGAAGCGGTGACGTGCTGCGACCATTCGCGAATGAGAATCCACGGGTGAAGTGGGCCCCGCGTGCCGCCCAACGGAACGCGGCGCGGAGGAATGTGGTACTGGCTCGTAAAACCGATGGCCAGCTTCCCCGGCGCAGGGTCGACGGCTCGCTCGAACTCTGCCAGTGCCTGCCCGAAGTCCCTTGTCCGGTTATTGGAGTACCACATGTCGACGGCGGCTACCTCCAGGCGCACTCCGCAATGCTGCTCGAATATCCTCGACGCCTCGGCAAGCCGGTTGCGCAGCCGGGGTTCCCAGATCGCCCGGACCGCCGGTTCGTCGTCGTCGACCAGCAGTTTCACCGGCACGACGATGGGCTTGGGCCGCGGCAGGAGCCTTCCATCGCCCAGCGGCTCCGGCGACGCGCCGGGGCCGGCAACTAACGGCACGGCGGCGATATCCAAGCGGCCGTTGCGCTGAACGATGTGATACGCGCTGTTCGCATCGAGTCGGTACCGGCGCACCTCACTGCCTGATGCAAAGCTCGCGGTTACACGTCCGGTAACCGGAACAGGTACAAGCTGGCCGGATTCGAGTTCGAGCGGCCGTTCTGCCTGATCGGCGCCGGTCAGCAGTAACGACACCGAAGCATCGGTGCGGTTCATCATTACGATAACCGCTGTGTCTTCGGCCGCGGCAGGATTCCCCGTTGCGAACATCACAAGGCAGGCAAGGATGCAGCCAACTGAACGGATGGCCGGCGCGATCCCGGCGGGCCGCCGCCCGCTCGGGCAGCGACCA
Organism: Thermoguttaceae bacterium; assembly: GCA_034005525.1. Taxonomy (GTDB): domain Bacteria; phylum Planctomycetota; class Planctomycetia; order Pirellulales; family Thermoguttaceae; genus PWXP01. The sequence goes on from JAVEUP010000197.1 coordinate 9,368, forward strand.
GGGTGGAGGTCGCGAAATGAACAGGGGCCTGACGGCCCCCGCTCGCCTGTCGGTTTGCAGCGATTGGCTTCACTCGGCAGCGACATGGTAGCACCAGAGTGAATCGTGGTAACGCAAATAGAGCCGGCCGTTCAACAGGACGGGATGGGCCCAGGCGTCGCGCACGCGGTCTTCCACCAGCCGAAACTGCCCGACCACCTGCATGCCGTCGGGCCGCGGGTCGATCAGGCCAACGTTCGCCTGCTCGTCCAGTACGTACAGCCGCCCGTCGGCGTAGATGGCGGCGCCGGTCGTAAAGTCCTCCAATTCGTGCTTCGTTTCGCCGGTTTCCCAGTCGATGGCAAACCACGATTTCGGCCTGCGGTAGCCAGCGGCGTACAGCGTATCGCCCACCAGCACGGCGCAACCGGTTACCGTGTCGAGGGGCGAGGTCCACACGTGCTCGGCTGAAAGGCCCGACTGGGCGGGCCGCAGGCGAAACAGTCGCCCAAGGTCGGTAAATGGCGTTACGTAGAAGATGCTGCCCGCGTGGTACACGGGCGTGGAGACGTTCGTACCGAACTGGTTCTTCACCGGAACCGCCCAGAGGAGTTCGCCCGTATCGGCGTCGACGCCAAACCCGTAGCCTGCCGAACAGTTGGAAATGATCCGGCGTCCCGCGTATCGGAACAGGATGGGCGAGGCATGCGAGGTACGCTCATCGTCGAGCGGGGGCGTGCTCCACAGCGTGCTGCCGGTGTGCTTGTCGAGCGCCGCGATGAGCCCCTTCTCGCCGCCGGGGGTGACGATCACCCGCGGACCGTCGACCAGCAGGCACTCGCTCAATGCCCATTGGATGTTCCGGGCCTGGAAGCGGTCGAGCACATCGACGGCCCACAGTTCGTTCCCGGTGTTCGAATCAAGGCAGACCAGGCGGCCGTATGCGTTCATGAGGTAGACGCGGCCTTCCGAGTAGGTGCACGTGGAGCGGGCGCCGGGGTAGGGCCCGTTCCACGCTTCGCCGTTGACGGTGCGCCAGCGAGGCGCACCCTGCAAGTCGAACGCGAACGCGACCAGCTCGTCGCCCACCTCGCCGGTGATGTAAAGGGTATCGTCAACGACAATCGGCGAGGACCATCCCTGCCCCAGGCCGTCTATTCGCCACAAGAGCTTCGGACCGTCGTCGGGCCACCGGGGCAGAAGCCCTTTCTCGTCGCTGACGCCGTCGCGGCGCGCTCCGCGCCACTGGGGCCAGCCGGGCTCGGGCGACGCGATCAGCCCGTCTTCCCCAACAGCAGCGCGGACGGGTGCGGCGGATTCAACCGTGTGCTTCTGCGGGCTGCGGCCGTCGGCAAAGGCCGCGCCGGCCAGCAGGGAGAGAATGGCCAGGTGGGTCAGGCATCGGCGGGTCATGGCGGGTGTGCTCCGTGGGGCGTGTGTTGGGGAGTGCATCATCCGGGTTCGAGTATTCTACTATTACGTCTATCAACCTTGTTTCGGGCCACGTAGGCCATCGCGGGTGCAGGAACGGGCGTGCCGTTGAAGCGGCGGGCGGCCCTGTTGGAGTCCCGGCTTCAGCCGGTGGAAAGAGCCGCCTAAAGGCGCGACTCCAACTCGCTGCACCGCCATGGCGGAAGCAGAAAATGGATTCTATCAGCCATCCCCTTGTTTTGGGCTATCAATATCCCCCGCCAGTTGTTCGTTTCCGGCGAGCGGCGCAAGGTAGGGTCGCAGTCGTTCGAGCGTGGCGGGCCCGATGCCGCGTACGCGCAGCAGGTCGGCGGTGTCGGCGAACGGGCCGTCCGTTTCGCGCGATTCGATAATGCGCATGGCGAGCGTTTCGCCCACGCCAGGCAGCAGAACCAGTTCCTGCCAGGGGGCCGAGTTCAGGTCCACCTGGAACTGATACTGCAACGGCTCAGCCGCTCCCAGCTCGATCCTCCGCCCCCGCAGGCCGCCTTGGCCCATCCACCAGAGGATCATCGCGCCCAACGCCAGGAGCACGAGCGCGGCGACCGTCGCCTGATCGGCGCGGCGCAGCAACCAATAGGGGGTCTGCTGTACCGCGTTCTGCCGGGGTATGTTGCGTTGCGCCATTGTATTCAGGATAACAGAGGCAGCCGAAAAGGCAAGCTGTGCCAATCGGGGACTCGGGCACCGCGTTGGCCCGGATTATTCGTGTAGGGGACAAGGTCGCGTAAGTCCTTGGTGGGCCTGCGCAAGCCACGCCCAGGGTGGTTTGCACGCCGTACGCTGGAAGCAGGCCCGGCCAAGCGACCGAAGGCCCACCAGGGTCTTGGCTTGCTTGTCACCACCCTACATCGTCGTAAATAATCCGCGTCAGCCGACTGACCACGGCTTGTATATGACGACGAGGGACAAACCGGGGCATTCAAGTCTGACGCTTGATGCAGCGAGAACGGCAGGATGCCCAGCCCTTTCGTTATGTGATCTTGCGTAATCCAGCTTCCCTCCCCAATGGAGTAACTTCACGTGCCGAACCAGCCTCGAAAAGACTTTCCGCAGCTTACGTGGGATGACCGCATGACAGCCGACTGGCAGCGTCTTCTGGCCTTGGCCTTGGCCGAGGACCTGGGCGACGCTGGCGCCGACGGACTTCCGCTCGACCTGACGACCTCGGCACTTGTGCCGCGAACGGTTGCCGGGCGGACGGCGATTGTTGCCCGGCAGGGGGGTGTTCTTGCGGGCCTGCGTGCCGTTGGGCCAACGCTGCATGCGATTGACACGGCCGTGACGTTCCAGACGGCAGTGGGCGATGGCGACACGGTCGGCCAAGGCGGCGAAGTGGGGCGAATCGAGGGACCGGCTCACTCTATCCTGATGGCCGAGCGGTTGGTTTTGAACCTGCTGGGACACTTAAGCGGCATCGCCACGCTCACGCGCCGGTACGTCGATGCGATTGCCGGTACGGGCGCGCGCATTTACGACACTCGCAAGACGACGCCCGGCTGGCGCCGGCTCGAAAAATACGCCGTCCGGTGCGGCGGTGGCTGTAACCACCGTGAGGCCCTGTTTGCCGCCGTGCTGATCAAGGACAACCATTTGGCCCTGGGGGCCGAGGCGTCTGAATCCGGCGCCGGCTTCTCCCCGGCCGACGCGGTGCGCCGCGCGCGCCGCTGGTTGCAGCAACAGCAGGGTCCCGCCGCCGACTCGATTGTCGAGGTCGAGGTCGATACGCTCGCACAGCTTGAAGCGGTGCTTCCCGCCGGGCCCGACGTCGTGCTGCTGGACAACATGACTCCATCCATGCTCCACGAAGCCGTCGCCTTGCGGAATCGAGTCGGCCCCGGGGTCGAACTGGAGGCATCCGGCGGCGTCGACCTGGCCACGGTGCGCGCGATTGCCGAGTCGGGCGTCGAGCGGATCAGCGTCGGCGCGCTGACGCATTCCGCTCCGTCGCTCGACCTGGGCCTCGATTGGCTGGCCTGATCAGAAGGGCTCTTCCGTTTCCCGGTGCAGAGAGCCTTTGTTTCAGGGACGGCACAGCGGCGTGTGCCTGCCACATTGCCGCGGCCCGCACCTGGAAACGGAAGAGCCATCAGAAGTCCCGGAACGGCCCTCGCGGCTCGGCGGCGTCCATCTGTTGGAGCCAGTTCTCAAAGTGCGTTTGCATTTCGCGAGCTTTCTCGGGCATGGTATCGACGAGGTTATTCTTCTCGCCCACGTCGTCGGCCAGGTTGAACAAAGACATCTGGCCGTCATTGCGCACCCACTTCCACTGTCCTACGCGAGCGGCTTCTCTGCCGCGTCGTTTCCAGAACATGTCTTTGCGCGGCGAGGGCTTGCCCTTGGCCAGCACGGGCATCATGTCGAAGCCGTCCAGTACCACGCCTTCCGGCGGCGCAAGTCCGACGAGGTTCAGCAGCGTCGGAAACAGTTCCATCGCGGTGAGGAACTCGTGATTGACCGTGCCCGAAGCGATGCGCTCCGGATAGCGCATGAGGCAGCAAACACGCACGCCGCCCTCGAAGACGGTCCCCTTGCCGCCGCGTAGTGGAGCGTTGTCGGCTGCGCCCGACCCGCCGTTGTCGGAGAAAAAGACTACGATGGTGTTCCTTGCCAGGTTGTATTCGTCAAGAAGGTCAAGCACTTTCCCAATGGCGGCGTCCATCGCGGTAACGGAACCGAGATAGTGTGTTTGACGCAGGGCCCGATTTGCCACTTTGGCTGGCTCGCCGTACCGCGTGGCGTCGACAAGTCCCTCCTGCTCAAAAAGCTCCGGATACATCTTCCGCCACTGCTCTGGCGCCTGTGCCGCCGACCGGATGGCCGGATCGAGGCTTGATGCGCCGTGCGGCGCGTTGAACGGCAGGTAGAGGAAAAAAGGCCGCTGCCGGTTCTCCTTGACGAATCGTACCGCCTCGCGCTGAAACAGGTAGGTGCAGTAGGTGCCCTCGTCCTCCGTGGTCGGCGCGTTGTCGCGGTACATCGATGGCACGCCGTATCGCTCGTGCGTGTAGTAGTCGATGCCCGTGTTGACGAATCCGTAGAACTCGTCCCAGCCGCGCTGCAACGGCAGAAATCGGCGATGCATACCGAGGTCCCATTTGCCGAAGATGCCGCAGTAGTAACCGGCCTGCTTCAATAACTGCGGCAGAAGCACTTCGCGCGTGTCCATCCCGCCGATGCGCTCCCACGTGACTGCATATTCCTCGGGTGAATACTTGTAGCCGTAGTCGGGCGCCTCGTTGCGGATCATGTCGTAAATGCCGTTCCGTTGCGGGTAGCGTCCGGTGAGGAACGATCCGCGGCTCGGCGTACAGGCCGGCCAGGGCACGTAGAAGTTCGTCAGCCGCACACCTTCCCGCGCCAGGCGGTCCAGGTTGGGCGTGATGACGTGGTCGCCCAGCACGCCGAGGTCGTTGTAGCCCTGGTCATCCGATACGATGAGTACGATATTGGGCTTCTCGGCTGCATGGCAGGCGGCGGCAAGCAGTACGGCAGCCACAGTAACGAGAGTCTTCATCATTGCCCTTTCGCTGTCTTGACGGTGGAATTGGGCGTCGCGTTGGTACACGCACATGCGATTCTACATGGCCATTTGGCGATGTCAAGCCAATGGACGGGTGACAGGAGCCGGTTGCGCTGTCAGGAACGCTTTTTCGCATAAGGACTTACGACACGCCCCAAAATCTCTTCCCCGCAAGAGCGTG
>JAVEUP010000198.1:0-14427 GCA_034005525.1 Thermoguttaceae bacterium
TCTCTTCCGTTTGCGTTTTGCTTTCTTCTTCTCGGCATAGGTAACCCACACATGAAGCTCTTTGTCGATGAGTCCCAGGGGGTCGCCCGGTGTTGGCTCGTGAGCCACCGATTGGGCAGTCCCGTTTTCACCAATATCGGACCACGTATAGGAATGGAACTTCGGGAGCGACATCAGGTACACACCTGACCAGCAATGCGTAACGATACTTCGCACACATTGCGGGGTAATACGAGCGGCGGGAGCCTGCACTTACAGGCCGGATCTCATCTGTAGGAGCGATTTAGCCATAACCCAAATGGTGGGCGTGACTCTCGCCAGCAACTGTTGTTTAGCAGATGATCCGGAGCGAATCAAGCCTCGGCTGTTCGGAGTGTGCAAGTTGCGGCCAAGCTCCTCTTGTCGATACAATGGGCTCTGTCGATGGTCACGTTTCTGACTCTCTAACTGGAGGATGGTACGATGAAGCGAAAGATTCTCTCTCGGGAAACCGTCACGGTGGTTCTCGCCCTGCTGCTGGTTGGAGCCATTGCCTGGAGTCCAGCGACCCTGCGGGCTGGACAGCCAACGGGCGGCCGTAAGCCAGGCGTCAAGCGGAAGGACACAAACAAGACGATGGAGAGGGAATCGGCTGCGAAACCCAAAGTGAAGGAACGCATCAAAGCGTCGAAGAGCGCAGGTATAAGCATTCCACTGATCGGCGAAATGGCCCCAGCTTTTGAGGCCGTGACCACGCAGGGCCCCATCAAGTTTCCTGAAAACTATACGGGCAAGTGGGTGGTTTTGTTCAGCCATCCCGCTGACTTTACCCCCGTTTGCACCACGGAATTCATGACCTTCGCCACGCTGATGCCTCAGTTCGAGGCGCTGAATTGCAAGCTGATCGGTCTGTCCATCGACAGTAATTTCAGCCACATCGCTTGGTTGCGAACGATCAAAGAAAAGATCAAGTACAAGGATATGGAGAATGTTGAGGTCACGTTCCCTGTCATTGCCGACCTCAAGATGGACGTGGCCCGCAAGTATGGCATGGTGCAACCGGCTGCCGACGATTCGCACGCCGTTCGGGCGGTGTTCATCATGGACCCCGAGGCAAAGGTTCGCTCGGTGCTGTATTACCCATCCAGCATGGGCAGGAACATCCCAGAGATCCTACGAATGGTGGTAGCACTGCAAACGGCCGAAAAGCACAAGGTAGCGACACCGGCAGACTGGCAACCGGGAGATGACGTGATCGTACCGCCGCCTGGTTCATGCGGCACGGCACAGGATCGGGTCGAGGGCAAGGAAGCGGACAAGTGTCTCGACTGGTTCATGTGCCTGAAAAAGATTCCGAAATCGGAGCTTGATCTGCCGCCAATGTGGAAGTAGTTGCGACCAAGAACAACAGACACCCCACCGCCCGTTAAGGGCGGTGGGGTCTGAGGACGATCACTTGGTGCAAGGGATGGGGCATCCTGTTGCTCCCTTTTGCACGGTGTTGCTACTCTGCCAACGCATACTCCACCGCAGCCTCGGCGTGGATTGTCGTGGTGTCAAAGACTGGCACCGGGCTGTCATCGGCTCCAACCAGCAGACCGATCTCCGTGCAGCCCAAGACAATTCCCTGGGCTCCCCGCCGCACGAGGTTCCGCATGATCTGGCAGTACCGTTCCTTGGACACTTGGTTGATTTGCCCGAGACACAGTTCGTCGTAGATGATCTGGTGAACATTGAGCCGATCTTCCTCGGACGGGATCACGACCTCGATTCCGTGCTTCTCGTTCAGATCAACGCTCTAAAGTCCCAGCAGCGAAAACACATTGCAAAGCCGCAAGCCGACGAAGAGGCAGTCGAGAGTGCTAGATTTTCGTCCAAGTCGGTCAGGTCTCAGCGACGGCGATTGGGGCTGTCGGCTGCCGACTATGCCAAGCTGGTCGGCGTGTCGCCGCTGACGATCTACAACTGGGAGAAAGGGAAGAACCGCCCGAAAGCCGCTCAACTCGCCGCCCTGGTCGCCGTGCGTGGGATCGGCAAGCGGGAGGCTCTCCAGAGGCTGGAAGCGATTTCGGAAGAGGAGTAAAGCTCATCTTCGTCAACGCCCAGCCGACTGGAAATAGGGCAAGAACACCGCCGCCACCCCTGCCTTGGATGTCTGCCAATCGGAAACCTCGTACACGTCGGCGGGCTTCAATCCGATTTCATCGAAGCCAGACCGCATCTGGGCTTCATCCAATCCTTCGGGGACGAGAACCAGGTACATGCCGTCCTCTCGGTCCTGCGCTTTCACGACGAGCATATTCAGGTGGTTTTGCATTCCTTCGCTCCATTGATAGGGGACCACGAGTCTATCCTATCTGCCTCTGCGTTGCCAGACGCCTTAGAAAGAAGTGGTTTGGGGCGTCCAATAGCTGTCTGGAATGTGTCGCATTATTGTCGTCAAGGCGCAGCTTGGTCCGTCCCGCTAGAACCGAGAAGCGTCAAGAAGACGCTCAAGGACATGGGTGTGTCGAGGAGGTGGGGATGGGTCGGGCTTAAGTGAGTCGGAGAGGAAAGGTGCTCATCGAAGTTCGCAGTTGCGTTCTGGGCCATTTAATCGCCGCTGAAACAGACACGATAGGAAGGAAACAGCCAGTGTTGCTTCCAGAAACCCTCTCAGATGCCCTAGATTGCACCAGGATCGCTTGGAACTTCAAATAGGACCAGGGTGCCGTTCCAGGGGACAGCCGCAGTAATTGAATAATCCTTGTTGAAGATAATGGGTGGGCTGCTGCGATGGAAGATTGACGGCGATTGAGTGCTATGGCAGACCGTTCGCATTTGAGCTAAAATCTTTCCAATCAACCATTTCTTCCGCCCAGTCGATGAGAGCCACTGTGCCTGCCGACCTCACCCAACTCGTTGCTGACCTGAGCAACCAGGACAAGCGGTCTCAAGCCGCCGAAAGACTTTCCCAGCTTGGCTCCGAAGCCGCTCCAGCAGCCGTTGCACTGGTACGGGCCAGTGGCGACGATTCGGAGGAGGTTCGGGAATACGCCGTGGCCGCTTTAGAGGAGATGGGTCCGCCAAGGATTGAGGACATCGACCACTTGACGTCCCTGCTCGGCGAGCAGAAGAGCGACTTGGGGTATTGGGCGGCAACTCTGCTGGGCCGCTTGGGAAACGATGCCGTCTCCGCTGTACCTGCGTTGGCGAGTGCCGTGGTGGGAAACCATGAAGAGGCGGTCCGCCAACGGGCGGCGTGGGCATTGGGGCAAATAGGTCCACCAGCCGCACCCGCCCTGGATGCCCTCAAACAGGCCGCCGCCTCTGGTGATCCCCGACTCACCCGGTTGGCACAGCGGGCTATCGAGCAAATCGCCGGATGACGCTCTTCCCCCAGATCGCCTAGTTTGAGCATTCTTTGGCTTCAAGCCAGATTGCTCTGGGCCGAGTCGGATTCTTTCGTTATCCTCCACCCCCACTCGGTTCAAGGCACGGCGTGCAGGAAGCACGCTCCCACTTCGCACGGAGGCACCCATGCCAAAGTCCCTCTCGGCGAGCCTGCTCGCCCTGTTGCTGTTTATTGGCTGTGACGCCGCTCCCCAGCTATCGATTCCGACGGAGCCGCTGGCCCAGCCCAGTGCGCCCCAGGCTTCTTCGACCTCGGTCGATGATGGCATAGCGGACGACGGCACGATCCGAATCGCCTCGTACAACATCCAGGTGTTCGGTACGTCGAAGATGGACAAGCCCGATGTGATGAAGATCTTGGCGGATGTCGCCCGACGATTTGATGTGATCGCCATTCAGGAAATCCGTTCCGTCGATCAGACGATTCTTCCACGTTTTGTTGACCTCATCAATGCCGAGGGAGCAAGATACGCCTATCTGATCGGGCCACGTCTGGGACGCACGTCGAGCAAGGAACAGTACGCCTTCGTCTACAATACGGAGCGGATTGAATTGGGCCAAGCTACGGCCTATACGGTGAACGACCCGCAGGATTTGCTCCACAGAGAACCGTTCGTTGCCTACTTTCGAGTGCGAGGTCCGTCGCCCGAACGGGCGTTTACGTTCAAGTTGGCGAACATCCACACGGACCCCGATGAGACGGACACGGAATTGGACGCCCTGGGCGACGTGTTCGTGGCAATCCAGCGTGCGTCCACGGAAGACGACGTAATCCTCCTGGGCGATCTGAACGTGGACGAGTACCACTTGGGGCGGCTTGGCCAACTTCCAGGCATTGCCTACGCCATTTCGGGCACCACCACGAATACCCGCCGAAATAAGCTGTACGACAACCTGGTGTTCGACGGCGAGTCCACCGGGGAGTTCACGGGAAGAGCAGGAGTGCTCGATTTGATGGCCGAATATGGCCTCACCGAAGAGCAAGCCTTGGAGGTCTCGGATCATTTCCCCGTGTGGGCAGAGTTTGATGCACTTGAGGCAGGTGTGGGTGATCTCGTGGCTGAACGACCGACCGAAGTGCTCCGCTGATGGATTGCGTGGTGGCAGACTCAGCCTGTACCGCTTTGCACGCTTTCGTCGTCGCCGAATCGGGACGTTGTGAAATCAAACCCCGTCCAAAGGGCAAGTCCCACCTCCTTCTCGCTCGGCGTTTCGCCCTTCAAGCAGACCAAGCCGCATAAGACAGTCCTGCCGCCGTCGATGCGGACGCCAGCCGCAACCCGTGTTCATCGGAAATCCTCTTTAGAGAATGGCTCACGACAACCAGCCATCTTGTCAGTCCTTTTGACCCGTGAACAGGTTGACGGCCAATCATCGTTGCTCATTCTGAAACGCTTCCAGGTATTGCTCCAGGTGTCTTGCTGAAGAGGCTTTAATCTGCTTCTCGCCCACCACTCCGCTTTGCAGGTATCTCTTCCATTCGTCCGCAGTCACCTTTATGGCCTCATCACTTACCTCAAACTCAGCTATTGGCTTGCCGATAGTCCAGAAGAAGTCGTTTCCACATCCTGTCATTGTGGGCTTCGAGAATTCGAACTCCTGACCATACGGACAGCCAATCATTGCGGACATCCTTGGTGTCATGGCTTCGTTCTCATCAGCCATTGTGGTCTTGGCCAGGACAACGTTCTGCCAGGGTTTCAGCGGTATGTCTCCGTGAAGGAGTGACGGGTCGAACTTGAACCACTTGCCACCATCACAGTATTCGACAATACGATGCATCTCCAAACGGTGAGTTATTGGCGGAATCACCGCAAGTGATCTGGAAGGGATTTGTTTGGCTCGCAAGAGAGCCGAAGCCAAGTTGGCATTAGCCGTGCAGATGTGGTTTGCTCCGCTACTCAGAATGCCAAGTGCATCCAAGGTCTTAGGGTGGCTCTTGCGATCCATGTTTCTTATGAAATCTTGAATGTTCTTGGCGTATTCGTTGACTTCGCTGCTGTTCGGCCACAGTCTATCCGCCAATTCTGCTATCCGTTTGTCTTTTGACTGGACGCATGACGTTGCCGACATGTACTCCGTTGGATTCGGGCCATTCGGCGAAACCGCTTTGTCAGCGATGAGGACGAAGGATGACCATTCGATTTGGGCCTCTTCGTCCTTGTTGACTTTCAAGCTCACATTGACAACCACATTGGAATCATCTCTCTGCTGGAGGCGATAATTCAGTAGAGCACCTTCGGGCGTCGTCCTGATGAAGTAGGAAATCGGCACCTGATTGTCAACCAACAGAGGCATGGGAAGCAGGACATCACAAGAACCTGTTTTGAGAGCCTTAACGTGTGCTCCTCCCATGACCATAGCAATGCCGGGACCGTTCATGGTCTCGGATGGAAATGAGGATGAGGTAACCTCTTTCGGCAGGGCCTCCTTGCTGGGCTGTTCGATCACGAAGCCCTGCGGAATCTCCTGTGAGCAGCCACACATCCCAAACATGAGCGCCGCCAAAGCAGTCCAATGAACGAGTGTCATGTGATGTCCTTCCTCTTTGGGAAAAAGCGGCTCCTGTTACCTCGTGGAAGAGATCCGGCTTCTAACGAACCCAGCAAGCCCCTCGGCGTCATCCGTGCCGATCTTGAGTTTGCCCCGCTTCAGCCGCAAGAGAACACAATCATGCCCACATACGTTCCACACCCAACCACCCCACGGGCTCCAATGGATGCCCCAGCCGTCCAGGAAGGTCGTGCGGCCCATCTCGGCTTCAAGGATGTCGTCGTACCGGACCCGTCTCCGGAATAAGGGGAGCGGGCCGAAACGAATAGCGAGTCGGTCGCCCTCGTCCTCAACGGTCAGATGACCCATCGAAGCGCACAACAGCAGCATGAACAGCCCCGTCACCCCGAAGGTGATCAGCAATGCGAGGACTGGCAAGTAGATGGCTGCAAGGAGGAAGCCACCGGCGAAAGCGCAGCACATCAGCCGCCAGGGGCCTCGTTGCGTGTGGTGATATGTCCTGCTTCCGGGATCGGCAATTCAATCCCTCACCTTGCTTCTGTCCAACTTGCCGAAGTCGCAACGTTCTGGGGGTTCACAAAGGCACTTCACGGTAATTGCCTCGCCATCCTGCGTCTTGGCAAAATCTTCGGCAGCCATGCTGAAGACCAAGGTGTTCAGCTTGTTCTTGCTGTATCGGCAGATGTTCGTCTTCTGTTCGCCGATTTGCAGCACCGTGATCGTATTGACGGGAAACGGGCGTTCTCTGGTGACCGTGATATCGACACGTGAGGTGTCGATCCGCCGAATCTCAACGCTGTTGCTCGGCACACCCTTCCCGAACTCCACTTCCTTCATCATCCTTCCGTCCTCCACGAACTCCACCGCTTTGTACTTACCCTTGGGGATGGAGACAATCAGCGGGCACGAAAACGTCGTCGCTGGTGTCTTCTGGGAGGTGGCCTTGTAGCGCAACTGGACTACACCCTCGTCCACCGTCACGCCCTCGACCTTGAACTCCCAGAACGCATTGCCTCGCTTGATGGCGGCAATGACCATCAGCGACTTGAAGGCATCCTTCGGGAGCCGATGCGACTTGTCATTCATGACGAAGGCCACGCCGAACACCTTGTCGAACTGCTCCTGGTCGGTAAGGACCACGAAGGATTGGGCGGCATCGGGCTCGAACTTGTTGGAGACGAAGTAGCCCGAGTAGGTGTCGTGGGGGAGTTTGGCCGGTTCGGCAGCGATGCCGAACTGGGAAATCAGGCAAACGGTGAGTGTCGAAAGCGTTGCAGTCTTCATTTCGTGTCCTGTGGGACTTCCCTCGCCGAAGGCGAGGGAAGTGGGGTTTCAATGGTGCCTAAAGGATCGTCATCATCGCCGCCATCCTAAGCGGCAAGGAATCGCATTCTACCTTTTCGTGCTCGTCCTTCCCATTCACTGCCCAGGTACCTCAATCCCCAATTCCTCCATGCGCCGCCACAGCCTCCGCTCCTTCCGCCTAATCGTGGCCATGACCTTCTCTTTCTTCTCTCCCGACAATAGGTCAACCCCTGACAGGTAGATATGCCTGTTGCCACTGGGGAAGTGCGTCACGAGGTCAATGGTGAAGTTCACCATCCCGTGTGAACGAAGAAATCGGACGAGCCTCTTCTGGAACGTCGAATACCTGCCTTCCAGTTCAATGCCGATGGTCTCCTGCTGAAACGCATGGCCCCGTCCACCATGGCAGGAGGTGAAGGTTCGGAAACCTCCCTGGTTGAGCAGGACTACGGCATCTGCGATGCCGTAGTCGAGGTCGTTGGGGTTGGTCGGTATGTGGGCCGCAACTGACATGTCGTTCTCCCGAAGCTCGCCAACCAGACTTACCAACATGCCCAAGGGCCAGGATAGGAGCCGCAGGGCGGGCGACAGGCGGGCACTTGGCATGGGGGCCAACACGGTTGTAGGCAAGGACCGCATGGGGGCGGATACGGCATGACCTCGTAGGGTTGCGGGCTAGTCCGTCGAGGGCCCCACGTTATCTCGTATCTCACCTCCGGTTCCTCCTCTGGGCCTCTGATCCACGATTGGGACCGAAAGTCCCATACGAGCACCATCGCTTGCCGACACACCGTATAGGCAGAGAGCGAAATCTCCTCATAGTCGGGATGCTCTTGACGTACCTCTGTGATGTTGTGCCACCCGAGCCTCCATTCCCGGCGCAGATCGTCCCTGAGCAAGAGAAAATGCTCGACGTTCGATCCAAATCTGATTGGCGTCGAGTTGCCAGGGCCGATGCGAATTGGGCAGTCACTTCGCCAGTGCTGGGTTGGTCGTGGACAGACCCAGACCTCCATGGAGCGTGCGGTATCATTCCTGAAGTGGAGCACCTCGCTGGCATTGGATCGGGAGTCTGAAATCACGATGCAGAACGTCATCGTCGGAATCACAAGGCTGCGGAACATGACTACTCCTTGAAACCAAAGGTTGGCTTAAATGGTCGTTCTTCATCACCGGTGGCTTCAACAGTCAGCGTGGGCCATTCGGAATAGAAGATGTTTCGTGTCTCAAGTTCGTGCCACTCATTCTTACCCGGTTCCGCAACAAAGAAGGAAAACCATCCGGTGCTTCGCTCGAAGTCGCTGAATGGCAGAAACGTATTGGTAGCAGGGAAATCCCAGATGATCGGCTCGTTTGCAGAGGCCAGGGGGAGATCAAGCGGATGAAAGTGATTGCTCCAATCGTACACGGCCAACTTCAGGTCAACTCCGGAGGCGTTCTTGTAGAGAAACGTCACATCTGTGGCTGACACTTGAGATGGTGCATCGACCTGGGCTTGAGTGGGAGGGTGGCTGACTTGCTTCTCCGATGGGTAGTTGTGCGGTGAGGTAGGGAAGTCTTCGCCGTCTGGTACGCCTGCCTCCAGCATGGGTGTTTTGCCGTCTCTCGAATCATCCCGCCTACCAGCCCCGCCACCGGCCCAGAAATGGACGATGCTCCAGACCAGCACAGCCATCAGAATAGCGTAAACACCGTACAATCCCCAGGGGCGATTAGCTCTCGGCCTTTCAACAGCGGCATTGGATTCAGCAGCGGTGGGCAACTGCCGGTTCAGAAAAGGAAGCCACTTCGCCTCCATGTGCCCCTTGTCGAAGTATTCACTGTGAGTGTACTCAAAGCGTTCCTGCTCAAGTCGTTCGTGCAAACATCCAAACCCTTTGCTACCTGACGGCCCCGTCCCCGCCACGAACCACCCGACCAATCTGGTCCACACGTCATTGCCCCCAAACTCATTCCTGACAGCTTGGACCTGGCCTCGTTCGATCAGCTTATCCCACGGGAAGTCCACCGGGAGGATTGAGCCGCACAGGATGACCTTATTGAACTTCAACCAGTCGTACTTCAACAGAGCATTCCCCAGAATATATGTCCCAAAGCTGTGAGCGACTATGGAAGGATACTGCCCTTCATCCAAAGGAACGTCTTTGTCCCGAACCTCCGCCCGGTATGTCTTCCGAAACCATTCGACCTTCCCGGACCTGGCCCACGGCAGCAGAAAACGCAAGACTGAGAAATAGCCGAAATTCCACCGATCCATACGGACTTTCCAACCATAATGGTCGCCAACCTCGTACAGGGCTCGGCACCATCCGGCATGGGTGCGGATTCCATGGAGCCCGAAAAGAACTCGACGGCTCATGTCATCAACCTGCGAAGCACTCTCGGCATCGTGACTCGCTTCCCGCCTGCCCGCCTGCCCTGAGCTTACTGGCATAGTTTCTTGTCTCTCGGGCTTGGCTTCAACCTGCGTATCGCCTAAAGTAGCAGGCAGATCGAAATCACGAAGCTCATCGACGAACGCAAGAAGTACGGAGCGAAGGCAGTCTGTGTTGAGGATCTCCCGTCGATCAGCAAGCATCCCCTTCTTTGCTTGTTGGAGCTTGCTCAGCGAGCGTGTCGCTTCTGTATGACGAAATGTGTGGGCTTGCCGAGATTTACTTCCGAAGATCTGCTCCACGAGTCCAATGGTCCGATGTCTCCAACCATCAATGTCCTGGTCGGTTACATCGCCTAGTGCGTCAATCTGCCGCTGTAGGTGTTGAATGGCATCGTCGGGTGTCATTACAATTACCAGTTCACCCTCTCCAATGTCCATCTGGGTCGTAGCTGTACGAGCGTTGACACCCTGCTGCATTCCACATCAAATCGAATAGCGGACGAAGCAAGGCTGTGGGTTCGGAGGACAGGTCTGCGATGATTAGCTCGGGCAAGCTGAGTACATCTCGGTCGATGGGATACACGTCACCGCCAAACTCGGCAACAGCGATGGCTCCCTTTACCCCGATCAGTGTTAAGAAACACCCAATCGGTGGCCGGATTCGGTGCTCCTGGTAACTCGCCAGATACGCCTTCACCCCGGCAATCAGGTGTTTTTCGCACCACTTGGGATGGAATGCCGACCTCTCTCCGTCTCGGATTTCCTCTAAAACATCACCAGCGACCGCTTCGATGATCCCGTTACGAAAAACCTGCGTGTAAGATCGGCTGGCTTCTCCCGGACGACCTCCACCGAAATTGACGTGTCCATCGAGATTGATACGCCGGTCCCAACCACCGCACGCAAGTGGAGGAAACTGCGTCGTGAGGCTGTTGTACTGCGAACAATCGAGTGTAATCCGTGAGCGGAACGACTCCACCGGAACTAGGTGAAGGATCATCTTTCCGCCCTCACGCAAGACGATGGGCGTGTTTCCGGCGATGACTTCTGCAACCCTGTCTCGCCGAAACGCCCTGATCTTGTCAAAAATCGTTTCAGAGAGGGTGAAGGCTCGCCGAAGCTCTGTCGTATCCATCGAATACTTCCCCGCTGAATTCCTGGCCCAGAACTCCCCGAACTTGCCGCCGAAAACTACTCGGTGCGGGAATATCCAACTCTCTTGCACCCGAATGATGAACGCCGTTGTGCCGGTCGAAGTCGAGACGGAATGTACGGCAAAGTCGATTCTCGGCTCGATACCACGCCGGATGATTTCCTCCAGTCGCAGTTTCTCCGCATCAACGTTAGTCAAGGAGACGCCGGGAATGCCGACCGGAATGCTGTTCTTCTCATCCACACCAATCACAAGATCACCGCCGGAAGTGTTGGCGAAAGAAGACACGTCTTTCAGAAGCTCTTTCTTCTCAGAGTCGCTGCCCCCATACATATCCCGTTTGTAGTCGATGGTTTTTCCTTCGGGCCATTTCTCTTGAACCAGCTCATCCAGATCGGTCAAGTCAATGTCGTCCAGCGGTTTATCCAGCATGTCCGGACCTCGCAACTTCGACCTCGACGGTTCTGGCAGTGGAGTTGACGGCTCGCTTCCGTACCAACGTATTCACCCCCCAAACCCACTCGGAACCTTTTCCACCTTCTCCCGGTGAACCACACTGCCCCGTCTTGGCACAACCTTCGGCACAGCCCGTCCCGCCCCTGTCCAGGCCAGCATCATGTGCGGTCGCCGGTAGTGCGGGGCGACTTCGATCTGCCGCCCCACGTTCCACCCCACCTTACCACGACGGTGAGCCTTGTCAATATACTTGTCGTCGCCACTGGCTTCATACCTCACCCGGTCCTTGCTCAATACATCTGGTTCTATCACCGAAGGGTCGTTTTCCAGCAGACACAAGGAGCAGCAGAGGCGAACGCAGTCGGTGACGAGGGCGTCGGGGAGTTGCACGCCCAGTTCGGCACACCTTCCCTTCTTCTCCAGCCCGGCCAACGATTGCTCTACCGTCAGTCCCTCTTGCTTTGGGAAGTTGCTGTAGGAGTAGATCGGCATGTCGAATGCGCCGTTGTTCATGATCTCGCCCACGTCGATGAGAAGGGAAATCGCCTGACCGTCACCCATGTCGCCGACCAACATGCAGCGAATGTGGAACGTCTGTCCCTTCCAGTCGAAGGCCAATGGGTTCTGCTGCTTGGGCAGCCGCACGCACAAGGCAGGCATCGGTAGCTGGATCAGGACCGAGTCCAGGTCCAGGTTCAGCCGGGTGAGCATGGGCAGGATGGAAGGCCACACGTTGTAGTACGGTCGTCTCTGCTGCTCCCAGTCTCGTTCATTTCGGAGTTGGTAAAGGAATTGTGCCGACCGCATGGCGACGGCCTTCGCCATGGCCGATTCGTAAAAGGCATCAGGCGGGTCGGCACCCCCAGCCTTGCTGCAAGCCTCTCGTGTCGTCGTGTAATTCCAGAAGTCCATCGCCGTCACTCAATCCGCTTGATCTTCGCCACCCTCCCGAGCAGGTAGCCCAATTCATCGCCATCAAGTTCAGCCACCTTCGCCACACCATGGATGTTGCGAACCAGGTCCTTTTCAGCACCGAGGAACGTCTTGTGCGAAGTTTGCCCAGCGACACGAGCCACAAGGCAATGGTCGGGCGACAGGAATAGTTCCTCGATGCGGGGAGTGGTCCAATCCTCTTCCAGGAGGCACGCCAGAATCGCCGTAAACTGGTCGCTGACTTTGACTTCGCTCAACTTGCGGGCGCAGTCCTGTCGGATTTGGTCGGGTTCACGGGGTTCAGCCATTCGGTTTTCTCCTGGACCCATCCTAGCAGATACGAGGGTGGTGTGGGAGCCTCCCGTGTCTTTGGCGGCTGTGGGTGAAGCCTTCTGGGTAGTACAAAGGGAATTGACCGTACCTAATCCACCTCTTCAAAAGCCCCTTTCTGCGCCATCCACTCTTCCGCCTCTTCGACCGAACGAAAGGGACCGAACATGTCCAACGGCTGCCGCTTCCAATGCCATATTTCATCTATCCTGTCGATCACCATGTCGTCATCGTCATCTTCGCCTACAATCGCATCGCCCATTTCCATGAAGTAAATCCGCCGCCCCTGGCTGTCCTTCACGTAAGACAGGTCTACCCATTTGCAGTCGTCGTTCGATTCCAGCCGCTCTTCGCCCGTCTTGTAGCCGTGCTCCTTGCGAGCTAGTTCCAGGCGGTACGCTTCTTTCTCGCTGGAAGTCATCTCTGCGCCCGCCAGGATACCCTCGGAACGCTCTGGGGCGGTGACGGCACGTCGGAGAATGCGCTTCTTCAGTCGTTTCCAGTCAATGTCCAGGGCATTCAGGTCGCACTCACTGCTCCATGCAAAGCGATACTCGTAGTTCATCGACGAGTTCGGCTCCAAGGCGGATGAGATCACCCTGAGGACTTTATTCCGATCAAGCATGTGGGCACAGCCACGGTGGACGAACTCGACCAGTGCGTCGATGTCATGTTGGAGGGGGTTGCCCTCGACGTTTGGGTTGGTCATGTGGTCCTCCGAAAGAGCAGCGGTCGATGCACGAGCGTGTGGTCGGTCTTTGCAGCACGACCAGCAGAAAGAATGCTATGCACCTCACGGGCTGACCGGATTTCGTCAGTCACTACCGCAACGAAGCTTTCCCATTCCGATAAGGATGCTTCTGTTCCAGCCCAGGTTGCCATGAAGTCAAAATGCTCACCATGTCGGAATAAGCGAGCCGGGAAGCAGCGGTTCCCCCAATTCCCAATGAGAATACCATATCGCAAGTATGGATGAACCTGCTTGTGAGTCGAGGCTTTTCGACTACAGGTGATGGCATCGTGCGTGGTCACACTGCCTATCTTACATTCGATGACCACCCTCGGACTCCACGAGCCCTGATCCAGCATATCGTAGATGAGCAGGTCGGTTTCGTAGCCCGAATGCACGAGCGTTTCGGGAGCATTGTGCTTAAAGGTCAACACCTCATATCGATAGGGGAGTCTCATGCCCTGAGATACTGCGGTTGTCGCCCCCTTCATCGACAAGCCGTGAATGGCAGACTCAAGGCGAGGCACCAGCGATGAAACCCATTCGTTTTCAGAAGGCATGACTTGTTACCCCGATGCTGTGCAGGTCTTCATTCTGCGGTCTATGTGACGACCGACCTCATGGCAATCATTGTGTCACACTCCTGCTTCCACTTCTTCGGCCTCTTCTTCAGATACGCCGTCCGTCCATTCCTTTGATGTCAGTTGCTGGGTAGCGGCATTATGGAAGGATCTAAAGTCAACATCTGTATGCAGGTAGAATCGCAGGCATTCTCCTCCTTTCACGGGTGTCACCTTGTTGGGTTGGCTCACCCGGGTCTTCCAGAAGTCCAGGTCGTCGGCAAACCGACCATGCTGCCACACATAGACGTTCTTCGTACGAGCGCCAACTGAAAACCGTTGCTTGCCACCGATCCGATACCGAAGAATGCGCCTTGGGAGATAAGCTTCTCGTCCGTCTGCACGTTGCTGTCTGAAGTACGCCACCACTGCGGGGTTTGTGATGTTGGCAAGTGCAGTCTCCCAATCATGCCATTTGAGGTTCTTTGAAACTCGTCGCTTGCCGCCTCTGGAAACTGCTTCATCCACCAACTCGGGAGCAGGGTAAGCATTGGAGCACACCAAATACTCACTGTCCGTTGCGGAGTCCTTGGCGACGGCGATTCGGCAGCACCGAATATCTACACCATACTGTTCGCTTAGCCATTCGGTTGCCACAAGCAGAGCATAGTCGTAGGCTTCTGCAATCAGGATGATC
>JAVEUP010000199.1:0-14396 GCA_034005525.1 Thermoguttaceae bacterium
CACCTGGGAGTCGAAGACGAGACCGGTTGTCTGCGCATACGAGGTGCCGTCCTCGGCATCGCGGAAGACCGGCTCCAGCAGCCGCGGGAACACGTTGTCAGCCGCGCCGAAATCGGTTCGGCCCGGGATCAGGTTGTTGTACGTGCCGTCCACCGTACGCAAACCAAACGAAAGCTCCGTGTTCGGAATCAGGGAGGTCAGATCGGCCCCAGCCGAATGCGCTTCCGAAATGAGGATCTGGTCCAGGATGAACTGCAAATCGGAATGGCCAAAGCTGATTGACAGCATCCTACGGTCCTCGAGCGGCTCGCAACGGAGCCGCCGGTTGTAACCAAGGCTCTGCTTCAGGTTCGTACGGCCATTTGTCCAACGGCGCGGCGCGGTTCCCAATAGTGCTTCAAACATGGCGTTTCCTCTCCGGAAATATGTGCTCGATCCTCACATTGGTCGGAACGCGTGCCGGTAACCCGTCATTCCCTAGCTGCGTTCGATCACCGTTTTCGCTTTCCCTTGAGCCGATTCGACCTTGCCGGTGCGATGCCGGCACGGCGGGCAGAAGAATGGTACGGCCAAATCGCGTCTTGAGCGAATCCCATACCAATCATGAGAACGAATGATGGCGTTGCCGTGACGGCCGCTTCTCCGGTGCATGTTGCGCCATGCCGTACGCCAATAATGCCAAGAATAACAGGCTACTTTCCCTCCGCGAGCAGAAGCCAATGTCGGGTCTTCCTCGCGGCCAAGGGCAACGCAAACTGTGTGGCAGCCGCGACGTAATGGCAGCGACCGCGGCAAAATGGCCGTAACTCCTACAGAATGTCGCGGTAGGCGAGGGATGGGCCTGACGTCTCCTCGTCGGCGCGATATCTGCCCTCGTGATTTCGGACACGAGGTCCATTGGAATGAAACCGCCACTGAGGAGACATCGACATGACACCTTGCATGTCAGAACCATCGCCGCACATGGTTCATGTTGCCGCGGCGGACGTTTCGAGATGCACGTGGGACTGCCCGTTGGCTATTCAGTGGTGGCTGGTGGGCCCGAATCGTAGGGTTGATCCCCTTGTATGATCCAACGTACGGCGGCTTGGGCCAACTCCACCGCATTCGCCAATTGCAGTTTTTCCTTAATCCGCTGCCGGTGTGTGTCGATGGTGTGCGGACTGAGGCACAGTCGCCGGGCAATCTGGTGGGCGGAAAGCCCGTCGCCGATCAGTCGAAACACCTCCAACTCCCGGTCGGAAAGGCGTTCGGTCGGCGTACTGCCACGCGGCCGGGTTTGGCCGACTGCCTGGCTCAGCACCTGATCCGCCATTTCCTCGGACAGGTACACCTTGCCGTCACGAACGCGGCGAACGGCATCCACAACTTGGCTGGTGACATGCTGCTTGTTGATGTACCCCAGCGCTCCAGCCTTCAGCGCGCGCCCAGCGTAGATCTTGTCGGGGTAAGCCGAACAGACCAACACGGCGATCGACTCGTCCCGGGCCTTAATGTGCTTGACCAAGTCCAGGCCGTCGCTGGCCTCCAGTTGGATGTCGACGATGACAACATGGGGCCGGACGGCGGAAAGGAGCTTCAGCACCTCGGCCGCGTTGGCCGCTTCGCCGCACACTTCCATGTCGGCCTGGCTGGAAATACGGAAAGCCAACCCTTCCCGCACTACTGGGTGATCATCGACAATCAAAACCCGGGTTGTCACGGCGTTCACTCCGTAGGAGGGAAGAAAGTCCTTGCCCGCAAGCCAGTTACGCCACTGAACCGCTCGCGGGCTCGCCCCCCGGCAGGAGGAGACAAGAGGCCATCTACAACGATCCACGGGAAGTCCATTCCTGAGAATCTACCACAGTACTAGCTTCATGGAAACCGCCTTTTTTCCTGCTTCCCCTGGTTTTTTGGAGAGGGAAATCGGATGGGGGTACAAAATCTGGGTGCCGCGGGGCGCATTTCTCCAATGCCGCCCCGCTCGCCGGATCCTTGCTGCGAGCTAACCCGGATGATTCATGTAGGGTGACAAGGTCGCGTAAGTCCTTGGTGGGCCTGCGCAAGCCAGACCCGGGATGGTTTGCACGTCGTACGCTAGAAGCAGGCTCGGCCAAGCGACCGAAGGCCCACCGGGGTCTTGGCTTGCTTGTCACCACCCTACATCGTCGTGAATCATCCGGGCTAAGCAGCCCATAACGTATCTTATTCTCCCGAAACGACTTTCATCACGATCCGCATTTGGCAGACACGGCGTGCCAGCCATTCCAAGCCAAGCCGCCCCCCGGAAGTGCGTGGAGTATTTCGCCACAGCAAGTCCATTGATACTGAGGATTGCCGCTTTCGTGTCGCGAGGCAAAATGGTGTGCGTACTTGGGGAGTTGTTCCAGATGATTTGGCGCGACGTTGCATGAGGAAGCGAAACCATGGACTGGCGTGAAATATACACAAGTTCGAGAGTCCTCGAACCGGCTGCCGACGGGACACACATCGGTCAGGCGGTCAACCGGGCACTGATGGCCACGGGACGCTTTCTCTCGGGGCAAGTAGATGCGTCAAGCTCGGAAGGCGTCGTCACCCTGCGCGGGCGTGTTGCAAGTTACTATCACAAACAGTTGGCGCAAGTGGTGGCGTTGGGCATTATTGGGGCGGACCAGTTGGTCAACGAAGTGGAGGTAGAGTGAACCATGTGCGAGGCGCGCGCTGATAAGTGGCTCGGGCTCGCCACTGGGGGCCTCCACGAATCCTATCTCAGCACATGAGGTGCCTTATGCTTATCCCAGCGGATACTCGGCCAGAACGGTCTTCAATAACATGCACTCATGGTGGAGCGCGTCGATGGCTTCCTTCGCTTCGGCCGGAGTGCCGTCGCTTGAGAAGCTGAATCGCTCCACGCGGCGCGCCGCTTCTTCGGCCGCTGGCGCGGCGAGGTAGACCAACGTTCCCTTGATTCGGTGCCCCAGCCGGCCCACTTCCACCAGATTGTCATCCTTCAAGGCCGCACGTATCTGCGGAAACACGTTTTCCATATCCTCGAAGAAGCATCGGATCATTTTGGGGAGCATCGCGGGGTTGTCGAAGCATCGTGCGACTGCCTTCTTCGGATTGAAGACGGCGTCCGTCGCCTGGAGGGACGTTTCCGCCCGGTTGGGCGGCGTCAAGTCGAGAGGCGCATTTCGGGCCTTGCTCTCGACCAAGGCAATCAACTCGCGAGCGTTGACCGGCTTGGCAAGGTAGCCGTCCATTCCCGCCGCCACGCAACGATCCTGGTCGCTCATCATCGCATGGGCCGTCATGGCGATGATCGGCACCCGGCCGCGGCCGCCTTCTCGCTTGCGGATAGCGGCCGTGGCCTCCAGGCCGTCCATGCCCGGCATTTGCACGTCCATCAAGATCACGTCGTAGCGGTTCCGCCCGGTCAAGTCGATTGCCGTCTGGCCGTCCTCGGCAATCTCGACAAGATGGCCCCGATCCTGCAAGACGTAGGTGGCCACTTTCTGGTTCGCCGGATTGTCTTCCACCAACAGGATGTGCAGTTGAGTCAGGGCGACTGTGGGCATGGTGGGGGACGTTTCGAGGTCGAAGGGAAGTTCTTTCGTCAGAGGCAGGCTGACAGTGAAGTAAAACGTGCTTCCCTCGTTCACGCCGCTCTGAACCCAAATGCGACCTCCCATCATTTCCACCAGACTCTTGCAGATGGAAAGCCCGAGGCCCGACCCCCCAAAACGCCGCGCCATGGACGGGTCGGCCTGGGTGAATGGCTGGAAGAGGTTGTCCAGGCCGGCAGCAGAAATGCCAATTCCCGTGTCGCGAACGGCAAACTCGAAGCAGCCTTCCCCGTCTTGCGGTCGGCCGCGAACGCTGATTTCCACTTCGCCGCGTTCGGTGAACTTGATGGCGTTCCCGGCCAGATTCAACAGAATCTGCTGCAATCGCATCCGGTCGCCCAGCACGGCATCGGGAAGTCCGTCGGGCATCCGGCTGTAGAGGCACAGTCCCTTCTCGCTTGCCCGCGCCGAAAGGACCCGCGTTACGTGGTCCAACATTCGCCGCAGGCTGAACGGGGCCGATTCCAGTTCCAGTTTGCCTGATTCGATTCGCGCGGAATCCAGAAGATCGTTCAGCAGCGTCAAGAGCAGGTCGGCCGACCCTCTAGCCGTTTGCAGGCAGTCCAAGACGGTCGGATCGGCGGCCTTCGGTAATGCCACGTCGATCATGCCCAGGATGGCATTCATCGGCGTCCGCAACTCGTGACTCATATTGGCCAGTAACTGGCTCTTCGCCTGGTTGGCGGCCTCGGCGGCAACCTTGGCCGCGGCCAGGGCCTCCTCGGCGTTCTTCCGCGTCGTGATGTCTTGCGTAATTCCAAAGCCGCCCAGCAGTTCACCCGAATTGTCGAACTCCAAGTAAGCTTTCTCTCGCACCCATTTCACTTGCCCGTCCGCCACGATGCGGTGCTCGATGTCGTAGGGTTCGCCGCGCAGGCTGGCGTTCCACTGCGTATCGACGTATTGGCGGTCATCTGGATGGATGATCGCCAGGAATGTCTCGTAGCTCAGCGGCGTCCCCTTCGCCACACCGAAGATTCGATGGTTCTCGTCGGACCAGGTCAGCACGTTGCACCGCGTGTCGAGACGCCACCATCCAATCTGCCCAACTTCCTCGGCGCGACCGAGGTCCGCGCGACTTTGTCGCAGCGCCTCCTCGGTGGCCTTGCGGGCGGTGACGTCGGTGGTCACGCCCACGAGACGGTCCAGCTTGCCATCTGGATCGAAGACGCCTCGCCCCGATTCCTCCAAGACTACCGTAGTGCCATCGCCGCGAACGACCCGGTACTCGGCATGGTACGAATCCTTGGAAGGACTCAACTCGCTCAGCATTCGCACAAATCGCTCGCGGTCCTCTGGATGAACACGCTCGAAAAAGCTTCGTCCCATATCGTGCCGCACCTCATCGCCCGTCATTCCAAGGATGGCGCCGCAGCTATCGGAACGCAACACACGGTCAGTCGCAGGCTTCCACTCGAAAGCGAAGGAACGGCTGACCTCCAGCGCCATTTGCATTCGCTGTTCGCTTTCGCGCAGGGCCTCTTCGGCCCGCTTCCGCTCGGTGACGTCGCGGCCGTACATATTGACGTAATCCTCGCCCGGCGGCTGCACGGCCGAGACCCACAAAACATTTCCATTCGGACCGCTGATTTCGGTTTCGATGGCGTGGTGTTGGCCGCGGGCATCGGCCGCGATCGCGAGCATGCTGGCAGGCAACGCGCCTTCGGCCTGCCAGCCCAAGATCTCCAGCCAGCGTCGTGCCGGTGCGTTGGCGTACAACGGCAATCCATCACTGGATATCCGCAGCACGGGGCTGGGGTTTTGTTCCGGGAACTGCGACGACTGGCGCAGCGTGTCCTCCGCCCGCCGCTTCTCGGTCACGTCGTGGAACACCAACACGACCCCGATCACCTGGCCAGCCGCGTCCAGGATCGGGGCGGCGCTATCCTCAATGGGCACGGCGCGGCCGTCCTTGGTCAGCAGCGAGGCGTGGTTTGCCAACTCCACGGCGCGGCCCTCGCACAGGGCGCGGGCCACTGGATCCTCCAAAGGCGCCCCGGTCTGCTCATTGATGATGCGGAACACGCACTGGATGGGCTGGCCCGCCGCCTCTTCGGCCTGCCAACCGGTCAGCGTTTCAGCCACCGGATTGATGAAGGTGACGCGCGCCGCGGCGTCGGTGGCAATCACCGCATCGCCAATGCTGGTCAGCGTGACCCGCAACCACTCCCGCTGCTGACGCAACTCCCGGTCGGCCCGGTGCTTGTACAGCGCCAACTCAATCTGGGTGGCCAGGTCCCGTTCGTCGAACGGTTTGAGGATGTAACCAAACGGGTCGGTAATCTTAGCGCGGGTGAGCGTGGCCGGATCGCCGTGGGCCGTCAGGTAGATTACGGGCACGTCGCGCTGGCGGCGGATCGTGTCGGCCGCCTTAATGCCGTCCATCGGCCCATCGAGTGAAATATCCATCAGCACCAGTTGCGGACGCTCTCCGCAGGCCAGGGCGACGGCTTGTTGGCCTTCCGAGGCGATGCCGGCGACTTCGTAACCCAGACGCCGCAGCTTGCCTGCCAGGTCTTCAGCGACAATGGCTTCGTTTTCAACGATCAATATCTTGGTCTTGCTCATGGCTTCTCATTTCCCATGTGACCGAAAACTCGGTTCCTTCACCGCCGGAGACCTCCACCGTGGCACGAAGCTGGCCCGCGAGTATCTGTACCAGGCGCAGGCCGAGGGAGTCGGCTTGTCGCCAATCGAAGTCCGGCGGCAGCCCCGTGCCGTTGTCGCGCACGCGTAGGCACACGCGGCCGTCCGGGCTGTCGCGAAGCGACACGGCCACCTCGCCGGCGGCCCGGCCGCGGAAAGCGTGCTTCAGTGCGTTGCTCACCAATTCGTTCAGGATCAGCCCGCACGGCACCGCGGCGTTCACCGAAAGCGACACCGGCTCCAGGTCCGTCACCAGGCGGACGCCAGACGCCGTGGCGTGGGCGTGCCAGAGGTAGCCAAGCAGGCTCTGCACGTACTCGGCGAACTCCACCCGGGCCATGTCGGAGGATTCATACAACTTCTCGTGGACCAGAGCCATCGAACGCACCCGGTGCGTCACGTCCTGGAGCACCGTTCGCATCCGGTCGTCCGGCGATCGGTCAGCCTGCAAGGCGACCAGGCTGGAGATCACCTGCATGTTGTTCTTCACTCGATGATGGATTTCCTTGAGCAGGACTTCCTTTTCGGCCAGCGAGGCATTGAGCGACTCCTGGGCCTTTTGGATGCCCGTGATGTCCATCACAACGCCGTCCCACAGGAGGGAACCGTCTTCCAACCGGCGTGGCATCGAGCGGCACTGGACCCACTTAATCTCACCAGTGGCCATGCGCTGACGAAACTCGCAGACGAACGGCTTCAACTCGCGGGCCGATCGCTCCTCATCGGCGACAACTCGCGGGCGGTCCTCTTCAAGGATAAGTTGTCGGAAGGATTCCGGATCGGACATAACTCGCTCGGCGGAGACGCCG
This sequence comes from Thermoguttaceae bacterium, assembly GCA_034005525.1. Lineage (GTDB taxonomy): Bacteria > Planctomycetota > Planctomycetia > Pirellulales > Thermoguttaceae > PWXP01. The sequence goes on from JAVEUP010000199.1 coordinate 7,046, forward strand.
AAGAGGCTCTCGACGCCGGCACTCATGTAAGCATACATCACGCGCCCATCCGGGCGCTGGACCTGCTGGTAAATCGCGCCGCCGGGAATCTGGTCGCCGATGGTCCGCAGACGGCGTTCGCTTTCCTGAAGCGAACGGGTCAGCCCATCGCGTTCCGTCAGCAGGCGGGCGAGCTTGACGTTGCTGTAACCGAGTTGGGAAAGCATGTCGGCCAGCTTGCGGAAGAACGCAATCGCGCGATCGACCGTCTGGCGGTTCAGCCGCGGGGCCCGGTCCAGGGCGGCCAGGTAAGACTCTTCGTTAAAGCCGTATTGCCGGGCCTGGGCGCGGAAGAATTCGCGGTCCGGTGTCTCGTCCTCGAAGAAGAACTGCCCGGTGAAGATGTTGCCCACGTGGTGGTCGCCCACGATAATGGGCGTCGCCATGTCCCACAGGTTGTTCTTGCACTTGTACAGGCGGCAGTCACCCCGCGCCAAGCCGGCCGAGAGTTCCGTGTCGCTCACCAGGCAACGACGGCACGTGTCGGGATGCACCCGGTGGAATTGGGTGCAGATATCCTGCCAGCCCACGCTCACCAGCACGCGCCCCTTCACGTCGAGGATGCCGACGGGTATATGGGCCACCGCGTGGAAATCGTCCATCAGATCCTGGAGGGCCGGGACATCGATAAGGTCGGCCAGTTCCAGCGCGTCCAGGTCGCCCTCGGGCGAGAGCACGCTCTGGAGCTTCCGGCGCACGCGCTGCTCGCTCTCTTCGAGCGCCGCCGTTCGCTCGGCCACGCGCTGTTCGAGGTTCTCGCTGGCCTCCTTCAACGCCGCGTCGGCTCGCTTGCGCTCGGTGACGTCCAAGCCGACCTCCATGATGAGCGGCGAGCCGTCCACATCGGTGAAGGGAAAATCGTGGATGTCGTAGTTGCGGCCGTCCGGCCCGGTCCACTCCCAGCGGTGCGGTGCGCCGGTCTTCAGCACCTCGTAGGTCTCGCAGTTCCCGCACGGCTCGGTGCGCTGGAACAGATATTCGTGGCAGCGCCGGCCCTCGGCCTTGCCGAAGCGATCCTCGAAGAACGCATTGGCGAAGGGGACGTGATAATCCGGCGACAACAACACGACGTAGGCCGGCAGTTGGTCCAGCACTTCCTGGAATCGCTGCTGCTCGGCCTCGACGGTCTGCATCGCCTGGTTCAGTTCGGCGGTACGCCGTTGGACCCGCGCCTCCAATTGGGCATGAGCTTCCCGCAGTTCGTCTTCGACCCGCTGACGGCCGAGAATCTCCTTTCCCAAACCCCGCCGAAAGAACTCGATGCCAAGCAGGCCGACTACCCAGAGCCCCAGATGGGCCAGGCCAAGACGGGCAGTCATCGGTTTCTCGATGGCGCGTAGCGACGCCATCGGTACCGACACGCTCACGCCGCCACGGATGTCGCCCACGTTGTAGCCCTGGGCGGCATGGCATCTCACGCAGCCCTGTTCGACGATGAACGGCCGCATCAGCCGCAACTGTTCGCCATCGGCCGTTTCCTCGACCGAGACGACCTCCGGGACGCCCTCCTCGAACGACCGTAACGCGGCAGCTTCCCAGGGGTCCGGGGCGTTTTCGGGACGGATCGGCTTGAGGCTCGTCAGACGCCCCCGGCTTCCACCGGTGGCCCCTACCAGCGAGTTGACTTGCCGAGTCATGTAGGCCGGATTGACCAGCGTAAGAGCTACGCCCGTGGTCGTGGTCACGTCGCGGTCCGGTACCTTCAGATAGGGGTTGGGAGGACAGTCCTCGGACACACGGACATAGACGCCGCCGTGGTTGGCCGACCAGCGGCGGTAAAGCACATCGTTTTCAAAGATGATCTGTGCCGTGCGGCGGGCCATCTGGAGACTGCGATCCGCCTGCTGTCGCAAATTCCATAGATACGAACCGACGATGCAGCCGGTCCACACACCGAGCAACAGCCAGAAGGAGACCCAAACACGCGAGGACAGATGTGCCTTTCTACGCAGGTTCATAGCTGATCCTTATCAAAGCATCGTGATTCATGCTCCTGATGCACGTCAGCCCTCTTCCGGCAGCTCAACACCCCAAAGAGGTGCACGTCCCTCACCCCCGCAAGGACTGGCATGTCGATCCCGGACTACGTGGTGCCGATATCCGGATCGTTACCCTTAGTATTCCTGTAGAAAGAGTTTCAAGCAAGCGATGGGGGTTAGTAAATGCATGGAACAGCGGCGATGGATCAGGGGGTCCTTTCGCTTCGGCACAAAACGAGAGAGTATTCTGCCCCCATATCAAGAGCAGTAGCCGGCAACGATCACCGATAGTATACCAGAGGGCAGTCGCGGCGGACAGCAACTGATGTGTCCCGCTTCTGAAGGAATTGGGCTCTTCCGTTTCTAGGTGCAGGCCGCGGCAATGTAGTAGGCACACGCCGTTGTGCCGTCCCCAAAACAAAGGCGGTCTGCACCTAGAAACGGAAGAGCCAGGAATTGGAGTCTCGGGCGGTTTGGGTTAGTATAGTCTGGCTCGAAGGCAATTGCGAAGCCGGTATGTAACCGCAGACCGAAATGGAGTCCACCATGACGCACTGCCGCCTGTTGGTTGTGAGCATCGTCCTTACCGGTTTCGGACCCGGCAGCGCGGGGGCCGAGCAACCGCCGAGACTCCCGCATGCCGAGGCGCATGCCGCCGGCATGGACGCCGCACGCCTCGACGCGATCGACGGGGTGGTTGCCGAGGGGCTGCGCCAGGGCCGCATGCCCGGTTGCGTCGTGCTCGTCGGCCGGCATGGGAAGGTCGTCTTCCTGAGGGCCTACGGATACCGGCAGGTCGAGCCGGACAAGGCGCCCATGACGACTGATACGCTGTTTGACCTGGCATCGCTTACCAAGCCGATTGCCACGGCGACCAGTGTGATGCGGCTGGTCGAGTAGGGCAGTGTAGCCCTCGACGATTCGGTGGCGCGGCACTTGCCCGAGTTCGGCCGGAACGGCAAGCAACACGTGACCGTGGAGCAGTTACTTGTGCATCAGGGGGGACTGGTCGCGGCCAACTCGCTGCGCGACTATCGAGACGGCCCCGAGAAGGCGATCGAACGGATTTGCGAACTCCCGCTGCACGTCGCCCCGGGCACACGCTTCGTCTACACCGACGTCGGCTACATCGTTCTGGCCGAGATGGTTCACCGGCACGGTTTTCTGGATCGACCCAAAACTCGACCTGTTTCTCGTCTTCCTGAGCAACCGGGTCCATCCGGACGGCAAGGGCGCGGTCAATCCGCTCGCCGGAAAGATCGCGACCCTGGCGGCCTCTGCGATCGACGATCCGGCCGGGCTGGAGAGGTACGAGTGTTTTGTTCAGGGGCTCGTGGACGCGGGAGATGTGGAGACGGAGGCGGTTATGCGTCGGGTGGCAAAGTTCTACGAGGGCGAGAAGTGAGGCACCAGCCACCCCGAAGAGCTTCCCGATCGTATCACCGATCGTATCACGCGGAACGCAGCGAAATCGTATCACGCAAAAAGCCTCGTAAGTCATTGACCTACAAGGCTTTAAGAGTCGGGGCGACACGATTTGAACGTGCGACCTCTGCGTCCCGAACGCATGTATTCTTTCGTAAGTCATTGTGCTGCAAAGGCTTGCGATTGACGCTGGTCCGTTATTGCACTAAAATCAGCAGAATAACGGACCACGTAACGGACCACGTAACGGACCAGGGGGCCATCTTAATGGCACGACCACCGAAACTCAACTGGGAGCCGGGCCGCGGCAAATGGAAGGTCGAATACCAAGGGAAGAAGTACCGCTTCGATGGCGGCAACGGCAAGAGCGACCGAGAGGCCAAGAGGAGGGCAGAGCAGGAGTGGAAGGGCATCAAGACTCAGCTCGACCACGAGCGTGAGCAAGCCGAACCGCACCGCCAGGAATATGAGTCCGTCATCGCCGAATGGACGAGCGTATTGACCTGGGCGACCGAGCACGGCGACGGGACCACTTTCGCTGCAGCGCGGGACAAGCTGAAGGACTTGCAGGCGCGCCTGGCGCAACGCACCCCTCCGCCCCTCGCATGGGCCGATCGCTTCTTCGCGGGGCCAGAACCGCTGTGGGAGAAAAACGCACAGATGGAGCCCGTCTATCGAGAGTTGGGCCTGGAACCGGTAATTGAGATGTCCGGCCCCTATCCGCACGAGCTTCTGGAGTGGCGGCGGCGACTCGCGGATCAAGAGAAGAGGCTCAATTTCGTCGAGAATGACGAAACCTTCGCACACAACGTGAAGGGATTTCTGGTGAGCATGAAAGGGGAGGCAAAGGCTGGGCAGTTGTCCGTTGCTCGTGTCTATACGGTCGAGCGGCATCTGGCGATTGCCACGGAGTTCACCGGGTCCACAACTTCGGTCTCCCAAATCAGCGCGCAGACGTTGAGTTCGCTGCGAGCGCATCTGCTCCAGCGAGTCGCCGGGAAGCAAATGGCACCGAAGTACGCCCGCGACGTGTTCGCGACGTTCAAGCAGTTTGTGCGCTGGCTCGCCGACAGCACCCCATACCTGGCGTACCTGCCGAAGAACATCGACAGCCGCAAGTTGAAGATAGCCGTCCCTGTCAAGGAGCCGGAGACGGTGCCAAAGCAAGTCCTGCATCAGATCTTGCGAGCAGCTAATGACCGTACCCGGCTGTACCTGCTTCTCGGCCTTAACTGCGCCATGACGCAGCAGGATATGTCAGACCTACACCCCAGCGAGGTGGACTGGTCACGAGGATCAATCACCAGGAAACGCAGCAAGACCAGCGACTGTGAGAATGTCCCGGTCGTGACGTACTTACTCTGGCCGTGGACTCGTGAGCTGCTCGAACAGGAGCGGAGTGATGACAACTCTCGGGTGCTTCTGAATCGAGATAGCGCACCGCTGCGCACTGATTCTTTCGACGCGGATGGCAAGTACCGCAAGACAGATGCCGTGCGCACGGCCATCGTAAGGCTGTCCAAAAAGACCGGCGTGTCCTTCTCGCTGACGATGATGAAGAAGACGAGCGGGTCCCTGCTAGAAAGCAGCGAGAAGTACCGGGACTTGGCGGACCTTTTCCTCGACCACGCTCCTACCAGCGTGAAGGAGCGCCATTACGTCAAGGCCCCGCAGAACTTGCTGAATGATGCGGTCGAGTGGCTGGGTGGCGAGCTGGGTATTGCCAAGCCGTTGCCACCCAAGGATGCCGATGGTGAAAACAAGTCGTCTGAGTAACCCGTGGAGCCACAAGCCCATGACTTGCATCTCAAGGGTTCGCACTGTCGAACAAGTCTCCACCGCGAGGTGCCCCCATCACGGCGCGGGATCTCGTCGAGCATGCACCTCGCGTCCCAGGACGGCCTCAGCCCATCGAGTCCGTCCCACGACCCGTGTTGCGTAATCCACGCTCCGATGGTCGCAGCACCTTGGAGCGGTGTTTCCTGCCTTCGTGCGGAGTTGCTTGTTGCGGTCCGACAGATGGCACCCGTTGGGTCTTTCTGAATGAACCCCGAGGGGTGGCGGATCAGTCGGGATCGAAGGGAGGCGCCAATGAATCATCCAGCTCGGGACAAGCATGCTTGTCATTGAAGTCGGCCGCGTCCTCTTGCCCGTCCGCTCCGCTCGCCTGCTGCCAAACGCTGTCCAGAATCTCGGGTCGTTCTTTAACCTCCTTACGAAGGGCGCACCAGCGCTTATATGCTCGTCTCCACCGCGAGTTGATTGCATCGCGGCTAGGGATCTCATCGAACGCCCACTTGGCAGCGACTTCGGCCACCCTCCTGTAGACCTGAGGTCGCTGCACAAACGGATAGCATGGTCCGAGCTGGTCGACCCAGCCATTGATGGTCGCCGCTGCGCGGACGGCCGAATCGGGCTTCTCATGGGCGAGCATTAGGTGCTCCTCCAGTCGCCTCCAGGCCCTGTCGGCGATCTGCACGGTGAAGCCCTCATCGCCCTTGCCGATGATGAAACCCAACCACGTCGCTGTCGCCCCTTTGCGCAAATCAAAGGCTGTCCGTTCGGCCCTGGGGCGGTCTCTCCCTTCGCCGCCAGATGGTTCCAGGCCTCGCGGAGCATCTTGGTATCCGAGATCCAGTCGAGGAGTTTCGGTCTCAGGGTCTCGATTGGTCCGCGGCCCTCGTAGACGGCGCCGATGACGGTCAGCTTCACCCGCTGCACGAACTTCTCGCGACTCCCGTAGTGCCAATCGACGCGATTGGGCGTGAATCCGAAATCCTGCGGCAGATCAACTAAGTTCTCGTACATTAGCGTCAACGCGGTGAGGCTAAAGATGGCGGTGGAGGGGCTTCCTGCCCGCTCCGCCGCCCAGGCTTGTCGCCTGCAAAATGCAGTGGGTAGGCGAAGCCACCGTGAAAGACGGGTAATAAGAAGATAGTGCCCACTCCATTGCTGAAGTAGCCTACCTCTCCGCCCTCCACTCCCAGGGGCCTGACTGCTCCAATATCGAAGACTCATGCCAGGAAAGTCCCAGGAGTCGGTAGCTGACTCGTCCCGGCCCCCGTGGATGTGTTCGCCTCTTGCACCCACATCCCAGAGCGGAGTCGAGCCCCATGTACACTCCCACGTCCGGTACATGATCAGGACGGATCGAAAGGAAAGCCTGGATTTCCTGTCTGATCAAGCCGGAACCGGATGGAGAATCCTCCACCAGGCTCCATCCCCAACGCCCATGCGCCCAGGGCGGGCGTCGGGGCGGCCGGAACCGAGGCGCCGGCCAACCGCACTCATTCTATTGTTTCTCGGAAGGCCCTTCAAGGGCTTCAGCTTGACAGATCACTGTCTTTCCGGGCGCCGATTTCATCTCCCATCCCAGTACCTCGTACTCCCGGGCACGACTTTTCGCATCTCGGGCTGCCCGTTCGTCAAAGTCGTCCGAGAAGTCAATGAGGAGTACGTCCCGCCGCTCTTCTCCTTCCAACCTCGGCGGTAGCCCCTTGAAACATAACCTCCCGCTGCTTCCTCCGGCTCGGATCAGTACATCCGCATCCAGACCCGACTTCGCTGCCCTCGCCTCGGTGATGATCGTGCCACCACACTCCGCGCCTTCCGGCCGATCGTCCTGCTTACTCTTGTCTGGCACATCACTCAGCACCTCCCACTCCGGCAGCCGTTTTCTCAGCTCCTGGGCCTGCTCCGTGTTCGCCACTACCAACTCGACCCGGGTGTTCGGAAGGTAGCGCAGTACGGGTTTGTCGCCCTCGAACGGTACCCCGTACTTCCGCAGCTTCTCGTGGTTCTGTTGCATGAACGCCCTTGCCACGCCGGCAATGAAATCGTTACGCCGGTCGTTACGCCAGTAGGCCCACCGCTTGAAAGCAAGGGCCGTTAGATCGGAAGAGCGTCGT
>JAVEUP010000200.1:0-14309 GCA_034005525.1 Thermoguttaceae bacterium
TCGAAGCAATCCCGCCGCGCCGCTCCTCAAACTCCCGGGCGATCGGCGACCCGTGCTCGACGCCATCCCCTGCCCGCCCCGATGCCCCTAAGTCCTTACAGCGTAAGCGGCAGTGCCATTCGATACAGGGATCTTACTGGAACGCTCAAGAGAGCATCTGGCAGCAGTTCGCCAGTCGAATGGATCAGAGGGTTATCCGATAATCTCTGACTGACTGGGCGCCGTGATAGCTGACTGACCACCGCTGCGGGCCGGGCAAGCCATGGCAAGCCGGACGGTGGCGGCCACGACTTGTGTGCAACAACGGTCGCTCACGCCCCGGCGGTATCGAGATATGGGTCCTGGCCCATCTGGCGCTGCATCTTCTTGCGCTCTTTCTCGAAGTACATCAGCCCGCGGCGCTGGCGGAAGTGCCGCGCTTCGACCTTCCGCTGGGCACGGCGGAAGATCCGAGCCAAAAGGTCGAAAGAAACGTCGGGTTGCTCACCAAAAGTCTTCCACTTGCGAGCCTTTTCCGGGCCCAGGCCGCCCAGCAACAGATCGTCGTCGAGCGAAAGGTACTGCCGATAGGTTCCCGGATCGCCCTGCCGGCCGCAGCGGCCGATCAACTGCCGGTCGATTCGGCCGGAATCGTGCATCTCCGTACAGATGACGTGCAGCCCGCCAAGTTCCTGCACGCCCTCGCCCAGCTTGATGTCGGTCCCGCGGCCGGCCATGTTGGTCGAGACCGTGACTCTTCCCTTCAATCCGGCCCGGGCGACAATGTCGGCCTCCTCGGCAACGCGGTGCGCATTGAGCACCTGGTGTTCAATGCCGCGCTCTTGCAGCAGCTTTGAGAGGAGTTCCGACTTATCGATCGAGCGAGTACCGATGAGAATCGGGCGCCCTTCAGCGTGCAGGGCACATACCTCTTCGACCACCGCCCGCCACTTGGCTTCAGCGGAGCCGAACACCAGTTCCGGCAGCCGTTGGCGAATGGCGGGGCGGTTGGTAGGGATGGGCAGGACGTGGCAGCGGTAGATTCGGCGCAACTCGCGGGCCGACGGCATGGCCGTACCGGTCATACCGGCCAGGTTTTCGTAGCGCAGGAAGAAGTCCTGGATCGTGATTCTGGCCGCCTGTCCGGTGGCTACGGTCACCTCGACGCCTTGTTTCGCCTCGACGGCCTGGTGAATGCCCTCGCGCCATTTGCGTCCTTCGGCAAGCCGGCCGGTGAACTCGTCGACAATGACCACCTCGCCGTCGCGCACCACGTACTGGCGGTCCAGGTGGTACTCGCGCTCGACCAGAATCGCCCGCTCCAGGTACTGGTAGATGTTCACCATGCCTACGCGGTCCATCGCCTCGGGCTTCTTCACGAGCCGCGCCCTCTGGCGACCCTGGCGGGTGAACTCGACCGTCTTCTTCTCGTGGTCGTATTCGTAGTCCTCGTCTTCGACGAAATCCCTCGCAACCGACGCGCTCCACTTGTAGCATTCGACTTCGAGCTTCTGTTCCTCGGTGGGCAGGGCGCTGATGATCAGCGGCGTGCGGGCTTCGTCAATCAGGATGCTGTCGGCCTCGTCGACCAGGGCGAAATACGAATCGCCTTGGACCGGCTTCTCGCTCCCCCCACCGCGTCCTCCGCCGAGCATGCCACCCAGCAGGTCGGTTTCTCCCTCGCCGATGCGGCGCAGGAGCAGCCGGTCACGGAGGAAGTCGAACCCAAACTCCTTGGCCGTCCCGTAGGTCACGTCGCATGCGTACGCTTTGCGCCGCTGGGGCTGGGGCATCTGCGTTTGGATGACTCCCACCTCCAGCCCGAGGGCGCGGTAGACCGGGGCCATCCAGTCGGCATCGCGTTGGGCCAGGTAGTCGTTGACGGTCGCCAGGTGGCAACCGCGGCCGGCCAGGGCATACAGGTACATGGGCAGCGTGGCGGTCAGCGTCTTGCCCTCGCCGGTTTGCATCTCAACGATCGACCGGTTGAACATGGAAATGCCGCCCAGAAGCTGCACGTCGAAGTGCCGCATATTGATCGTACGGCGGGCGGCCTCGCGTACCAATGCATAACCTTCGACGAGCAGGCGCCGGAGCGGCTCGCCGCTCTTCGCCCGGTAGCGGAGTGCGAGGCTCCGTTTGCGGAGCTGATGGTCATCAATTGCCTTGAGTTCCGGCTCCAACTGGCCAATTTTGGGAACAAGGGCCGCCCAACGGGCAAGCCGCCAGCGGTTCGGACCGCCCAGCAAGGCGCCGAAAGGAGACCGGACAGATTGTGGAAGGTTGCTTTCCAAAGACACTTGTCCCCCAGGCAATGAACCGGGCTGCTTGACTTGGCGTGGACGGTCGCAGGTATCACGAGCCGAGCACGGCCCGGTGCGGCGCCGGTACGACGTTGCCACGCGGCTCAGGGTGCAGGAAGTTGGACTTCACGCTTTGGCGTGTGGACCAAGCATGGGTCGAATCCGGGACGCTAACGCGTGAACTCCAACAGCACAGGTGCTCGGCCGCCGCAAGGCGCGTTCCTGCACCCTGCCGAGCGCCTACCTGCTAAGGCGCTGGAGGGCCGTTACTTCGTAAGGCGGAGCGAAGCCGCGATCCCCGCCCTCTCCGGTAATCCGGCCCCGTACCGCGACGAACTCGCCCCGCTCGCAACCGGACAGCGCCGACTCATTCATAATGACTACGCTCCCGCCGTACTGGTCGGTATTGCCCTCGACGGGAATGTACCGCAGCTTCCATTGCCGATCCACCTGCGAGTACTCCAGTTTCCCTCGCAACCACGTGTACGAGGGATCGAAGCCATAGCTTCCTGCCGACGGCGTGAAGGTTTCGGCGGGCTGCTCGGCAATAGCCGGCACAACCGCGCTTGCCCCGTCGCCGGGCCCCGCATCCGAGACGGTCCGGAAACCCGCCGCTACGGTGTCGGACACTCTTGGTAAGTCTACGATATTTACTACCCGCGTGGGAACCGGGTTGTACGAACTCGGAGTTGCAGCGGCAGCCGGCCGGGGCGCCGGCTCCAAGACGCGGATGATCGGTTCCCGATTGACGATGGCTGCTGCTGTCGCTGTACGCGGGTCGGGCTGGGGCTGCAAGTCGGGTGTTGCCGACTGCGAAACGAGCGACGCTCCCGAGAAACTGGGCACAGCCGACCACCCTTGCTGTGAACCCACTGCGCCGGTACGGTCGCCGGGCTGGCCGGCACTCTGTGCAGGCAGTGCCGCCATTGGGAACGAGGTTGTTGGGGCAACCGACTGCGGCGGCAAGTGCTGTTGTGGTTGGTAATACGACGGGTCCGGCGGAGGGGTATACACCGAGCCGGTGGCCGGCGGCGGTATGCGCGTTGGACCCAGGAACGGGTCGACCGGCCCCTGAGACGTTGAACTCCGGCAGCCGACCAGTACGAGACCAAGGAAAAGGACTGCGGCTATTCGCAACATCGGGCAGACTCCTTCCCATGCCGGCGGTGATCCGTTTTTAAGGAGAGCACCCAGCAAGCCCGCCGACAGGAGAAAAAACACGACCAGTTCACGCCGTAGCGTTGGGGAAAAGCACATTCACACAGCTTACCACCGCTAGATAGCCCCCAGCTCCGGGGGCACATTTCCTGCGGGGGCTGTAGCTTAGCGACTTCACAACGTGAGTCCAGCCCGATTTCGTCGATAAATCGGGGCCGTGTCCGACTTTGGTAAAATGGAAAGACTTGAGGTGTTCCCATCTTGCCAAGATTGGACTATCCAGTTCTCTACGCGGATGGCTATGGGGCATCCAGCGGCTGGTCAGACTCCCGGGCAAATGGATTGACGATCCGCAACGGAGTCGGCGATGATGCCGTGTGGTCGCTACCTTTGGCTTCCAGGGCCACGTAGTGATTCTTCACGAGCAGTGGGCTGGCCGGAATCGTCCACGATGCATGGGCTGCAGGCGAGTAAGCGTATGGGTAGTAACCGTACGGCCTGGCAACCGGACGGCTGTAATACACCGGTGGGTGCTTGGCAAAGTATGGAATATATTCATTTGTACACGTTTGTCCTCCACGCCACCATACAGGGTAGCCGTGGGGTGTCCACCATACGTACGCGTTTGCACTGCCGGAGTTAAATGCTAAGAATGCAGCACCCAGTAGGAAAAAGCATCGCAATTTCATGGTTGTCTCCCTTTGGGCCAAAGGTGACGAAAAATCCAGGTCAGGCCGCACAAATTACGCAGATTGCCAGCATAATCGAAACTCCGGGAATTGCAAGCCTCGGCCGAGCCTAAGCCATGCTCAGGTCTCTCGCGCCGGAAGAGACCCGTTGACGTCGAGAATTCCCGCTCCTTGGGGGGGATGGAAGACGTCTCGTGAAACGGCCAACAGATCTGGCCGGCATCAGATTTGCGCAGAAGAAGATTGGTAACAACGAGGGTCAGTCATGCAGGATGAGGCAGGGTTGGGAAGACTGCCATGCGCCAGCGCCACCCGAGACGGTCGGCACACCGCGCGCTGGGACGACGCCTGCGACATCAGCCGCCGCCCCGCCGAAGAATGCGGCTTGATCGTCCTGCGCCGACACCCGCGGTGAGTGGCTCGAATCAGTCCGATTCCAGCATGGCGTCAAGTCCTGCGATCTTGAAGACCTTCTTGATCGAGGGACTGACGTTGACGACCCGGAAGCCGCGGGGGCCGGTCTGTTGACCGGCGTGAATACAGAGCCGAAGGAACCAGGAGCATACGAAATCGACTTTGGCCAGGTCGAATACCACCGTCGCGCCGCTTCCCGCCAAGCGGTCCCGCAACTCACTTTCCAACTCCTGGCACGTGGCGGTATCGAGTTTCCCGACGAAGCGGATGACCAGTTCTTCCTCGGATGGACATGCCGGCAGCATAAGTGCTCTCCTAGTAGTTCTTGTTGTAGGCCGCCAAGATGGCCGCGGGCTCAAGGGATTCGTCGAAATACAACCCGGGGTTGAACCTCGCGAAGCGTTGGTTTTCGCGGCGGCGGGCAATACGCTGGATGTTTAGAAGGTGGTTCGCGGTGACGTTGTCACTGGTGATGTTCCTTCCGCCGGTGCCGCAGCCGAGAGTGAACGAGGGATGGAGCATGTTGTACGTTCCTCCCACGGCTCCTTGCGACGAGGGCGTGTTCACCACGATCCGCCCGGCGTTCATCAAGCCTGCGAACTCCCTGACTCTCGCATCGTCGTTCGAGAAGATGCTCGCGGTATGGCCCATGCCTCCGTGGTAGTTCAGGTCGATGCAGAGTTTCACGGCCGCGTCGAAGTCCCGCGCGACGTACCAGGCCAGGACCGGGGCAAGGACTTCCGACGAAAGCGGCCAGGCATCGCCGACGCCTCCCAGCGGCGCGATCAGCAGCTCCACGCCGGCCGGGACGTCGATTCCGGCCATGCGCGCGATCTCGGCAGCCGGCTTGCCGACGACAGCCGAGTTCATCATTCCCGTGGCCGCGTCGACTGCCACCGGTTCCAGCCTGGCCACTTCCGCGTCGGTCAGGAAATACCCATTGCGCTTCTGAAACTCGTCGATCACGGCGGCGGCAATCGGTTCTTCGACGACCAGCGCCTGCTCGCTGGCGCAAATGGTGCCGTTGTCGAAGAGCTTCGAGATCATGATCTGCTCGACGGCGAACGGCACGTCGGCCGAGCGTTCGATGTACACCGGAACATTGCCTGCTCCCACGCCGATCGTCGGCGTGCCGGAACTGTAGGCGCTTTTCACCAGGCCGGTACCGCCCGTGGCAAGGATCAGGGCGAGCGACTTGTGCGACATGATGGCCTGGGTCAATTCGCGGGAGCACTCCGGGAGCCACTGGATGCAGTGCTCCGGGGCGTCGGCCGCCATCGCCGCCTCGTAGCAGATTCTGGCCGTCTCGTCCGTGCTGCACTTGGCCTTGCGCGACGGGCTGATGATGATCGGGTTGCGCGTCTTCAAGGCGATCATTATCTTGAAGATGGCCGTCGACGTCGGATTGGTCACCGGAATGATTGCGAGAATGGGCCCCATAGGCTGGGCAATCTCGACGACGCCGGTCACCGGATCGTCGCTGATCACGCCGACCGTTTTCAGGTCCTTGATGTCTTCGTAAACGAACTGGCTGGCCAGGGCGTTTTTGAGGACTTTGTCCTGCCACTTGCCCATGCCGGTCTCTTCGTAAGCCAGCTTGGCCAGCCGCACCCGCTGGTTGAAGGCCGCCTGGTAGACGGCCCAGACAACGCGGTCGGTCTGCTCCTGGTCGAATTGGCTGAAGACCGCCGCCGCCGCGTTGGCGCGCTGAAAGTACTCGTCGACGTTCGGCGTTTGACCGTTGCCGTTGTTTCCCACGCGATGTTCTCCCTGCCGACCTTCAGCTTCCATGGCCGGTGGCCCGGTCCGTCCATGGGGCGATTCTTGCCACCATGGTGAACCTTGCTCGATACGGCCCGTGATCTTTATGGAAAGGGTCTCTTGCCAATCGAAAGGACGCTTCCGGAAAGACCCTCTGGTAAACATGGGTTATGGTCCGCAAGAAGGCAAATGCGCAGAATCGCTATAACCCGGACAATTCACCGAGGCACTATTCTGCAGGCAGGTCAGGGCGCATAATACCTTGAGTCGACCGGCTGGTTCTCTATCAGGAGAATGTATGACCCAACGATCATCGGACGCTGCGCCCGAGCCGTCTGAAGAGACCTACCGGCATGACGCATGTCTGCGGTGCGGCTCAGGTGCCATTGAGGAAGAACTCAGCCACGGAGCACTTGCAGCGTTGATTGCCGTGTGGCCCTTTCTCATCCTTCTCGGCGCTGCATGCAGCACTTCTTGTACTTCCTTCCGCTGCCGCAGGGGCAGGGTGCGTTCCTGCTGAATCTCCGCGGAGCGCTGCTCTCGATGGAACGAGTCCGTCCGAGCGGCTGTCCCGTCGGATCCTGGTATTCGATGTCCGACGCGCAACCATGTTCGAGACAACCTCGAATCAGCGTGGCGGGATCGAAGTACCCGTCGGGGTCCCGCACGATCGCTCGGGACACGTCGTTCGCGATTACCGATAGCGCGCCCTCGGGCACCACGCCGATGGGAATGGCCGCTCCGCTCGTCATGGAAAAATCCTCGTGGTGCAGCAGCCGGGAGGCAAACACTGCGTCCCGCACCGCCGTGCTGGCAAATCCGAGGTCGACGACCAGAAAGACCTCTTCGGATAGAATGTCACGAACCGTGACGCCCACGCCGGGAATGACCGATTCGACCACAAAGACCGAGTAGGTTGCATGCTGCATGGCTCGGAGTTGTTCCATCTCGTCCGATTCCGGGTCCGGCGGCGATTCGATCAGGTACTGCTCGATGGCGTTGCGGCCCTTGCGGCGGACATCGTAGAGGCAGTAGTCCATCAGGATGGACATTTCACTCTCCGTCCTGATAATGAAGGCGCGTTGCCGAAGGATTCCCAGCTTTCGCCCGCCTTCCTCGAGAATGTCCTTGGGAAGGCGTTCCGCCAACCTATTGCTGAGCTTGTGGCTGGCCGCGCGCAAACGCTTGTAGTAGGCAACAAGTTCCGCCCGATCCGCGACTTCCTGCGGTGCGTGGTTGCCCCGAAAACGGTCTTGCATATCCATGCACATTGCCTCCTGCTATGTTGAGTTTCCACCAGTATACAGGAAAGCAGTATACAGCAAGGGCCGAAATCCTCAAAGAGCCCACCGGGCGGCGACCGGAGAATGCCTTTCCTGGCAGTCTACCGCGGCAGTTCCCCGCGTACCGGGCGGTCTTCGATGCCCAGGTGGCGTTCCAGCTCCTGTTCGATGTACAGGGCGTGCCCGGCATCCTCGAGCCCCTTCAGCAAGGTAGACAAGGTATTGCCCTTCAGTGCCACCTCAACACTGTAGCGGTGCTGGGGGCCATTGTTGCCGTGGGATACGCTCTCTTTGCAGTAGAGTTGGTCGATCTGTTCTGCCGGTAGGCTCTTGCTACCGGGCCAGGGCAGTGGTCCGTGCCGGACGTCGATCATGGACCGGTCGGCTCGGATGACCGTCCGGTTCACCAGTCCGGCCAAGGTGAAATAGGCCAATCCGACCCCCACCGCCGTGTGAAACAGCCCAAAGCACGACATGAACCACGCTCCCATCAAGAGCGACATGCCATGCCACACTACCATGAACCCATTCCAGAATACGCAGAACACCAGCAGGAACAAGTACATCGGATGGAACCACCGGCGCGTAATTTCCAGTGTCGTGCCGAAGTCGACCACCTCAATACCCTTCGGCATGGGCACCTTCTGGCGCGGGATCGCTCGGCTGGCATCCATTTCTGCCGCACCCCACGGCGCGCCGCGCAGCGCGAACAGCGCGCCGCAGTGTTCACAACGGGCCATGGACCGCGTAACGTCCACGTTCTCCGATCGGAGGACCGCGCCGCAACTCCGGCAACGAAGCTCGATCAGTTCCACGGGCGTTCACCGAGAAGGTTGATAGAGAAACGAATCCCAATAGGCGCGGTCGACCGCGTACACGTCGATCGGGTCGTCGGGCCCGAGGTCGTGGGGCAGGAAGCCGAACCGTTGCATCTCACGGATGTAGTGCTCGTTGGGTCGGAAGCCGGGCATGCAGAACCGTTTTCCTTCCATCAGCCGGCGGTGGGCGTCTTGCGCTGCTGCGAGCATCCGCTGGTAGAGTGGATCGTCGGTCGACGCGAACACCGTCTCCTTGCACGCCCCCATGCCACCCGCTTCCTTCGCCAGCGGCGCGCGCAGCACGCGCGACTTCTCCGGCCGGTCCAGGTTCACCACCGTCTGCCAGCCGTGGCTGGTGCCGCCGCGGAACGCCAGCCGCTTGTGCTGCTTACCCCGGTGGTCCGTGAAGTCCTGCATGTGACAGCCGCCGCACCGCTGCATCATATCGTTCACCGGAAGGTGGGCGTAGTAGACGCCGGAGCCCAGTGCGGCATACGTGCCGGGATAGGTCGCGCTCGTTTCGATCCACAGCCGGATCAGTTTGCGATCCTCGTCGGGAACCCGCACGTCGTGGTGGCTCCCGTCGATCAGCGTCATCAGGCGGCTTGCAACGCTTCCGTAGCTGTAGGGCGGGTAATTGCTGCGAGCCTCGTTGCGGGCGTCGTTGACCAGGTTCCGGTTGCGAATCTCCCAGTAGCTCATCGTGTACCGCATGGTCCGATCGCCGGTGAAGTCGGCGCCCCCTTCGAGCCGGTCGGCGTTGTGGCACTCGACGCAGTGGCTGTCCAGAATCGGCTGAATGTCGCGTGGGAAGTCGATTACCGGCGGTACGCCGGCGATGGGCTCGACCGGGCTGGGCGGCCGGCGCAGCGCCATGAGGTTGTCGGGCACGACGTGCGGGGCCTGCAACCGCGGCTCGTGACAACCGACGCAACTGGTGGTTTCGCCCGGTTGAACCGTCGCAAAGCTGTGCATCCGCTTCACCGGCCGGTCCTCGCCGTCCAGTGCCACGAAGAACACCGACTGCAAGGCCGGCACCTCGAAATGGGCGGAACCGTCCGGTTCGACGGGCACCGTGCCCACCAACTCCGCCATGGTGAACGAACCACCGATGGTGAGCGGCTCCATGCCGCCGGAGAAGTTCACCGGTTTGGGCAACTGCTTCAAGATGAGCAGCCGCTTGATGCTGCCGCGTTCCACCCCGTCCATGTTCCGGCCGTGATACACGTCCTGGAGGATGAGCCGGCCGTTGGGGTTGTCCAGATTGACGCGCGGCGGGATGACCGCCTCGCGCGGCCGGGCCCGCAACGGGCGCGGTTCGTGGCATTCAAGTCGCGAGTGTGCCTCCCGCGACCGCTCCTCTTCGGGCAGCTCATAGATCAACTCCGTTTGGCCGCTGCCGTCCATGACAAACAGCCCCCGCTGGTGCGCCACGAGGAAGCAGTCTTCGCTCAAGGCGTACGGGTCTTTCCAGTCGGCACGCTCGCTGATGTTGCGGGCCGACGGCTGATGATCGGGCCCCCGCCGCGGATCGACCACCGTCACCCACCCCCGGTGTTCCGGCCGTCCGTGGCCAGGCGAAAACGAGGCCACGATCTTGTGGCTGTCGGGGATCGGCTTCGCATCGAGCATCGAAATGCCGCCGTGCAGGTTGCCATAGAAGACCGTTTGGTTGGTCCCATCAGGATTCGATGTCCAAAGATGGTGATAATGCACCTGGCTCCGGTCGACATACTCCCAGCGCATGTAGAGCACGCGCCCATCGGGCAGCATCCAGGGGGTGTTGTCGTGGTCGTTATTGCTCGACAGCATGCGAATGTTCGCGCCGTCGGCATCGCACCGATACAGGGCGGCCACGCGCGTGTACCAGCAATTGACGAACCGGCGGCAGCGGGCCGAGCAGAATACAATACTGCCGTCGGGGCAGTAGGTGGGCTCTATGTCGTCGTCGGGCCCGTCGGTAAGCTGACGCAATCCGGAGCCATCAGTGTTGATTTCGTAAAGGTGAAACACATGTGAGCCGCCTTTGCGGTAGGAGAACAGAATCTTCTCGCCGTCGTAATGAACCTGCGGATCACGGACGCCGCCGGCAGGATCGTCCAGCAGCACCTTGAGTTCCCCGGTGCGGAGGTTCAGCCGGCAAAGCCGCCCGCCCTCGGCGTATCCCCACCAGACCCCGTCCTCGAATTTGAAGCCGAGGTCCTTTGCATACTGCCCGTGGTCGGAATAGTTGCCGAAGGTAACATACCAGTGGTCGCGTCCCGGCACGCGTACGGCGAAGATGATTTCATCGAAGTCCTGCATCGGGCCGTCCAGCATGCGCTGCAACATCGGCCCAGGTTGGTATCCGGACGGTTCCGCGGGGACCGGCGTATCGGCATTGAGCGACGCGCACAGAAACAGGCAGATCGATAGCGGCAGTACAACCACCGATTGCGAACCACGGCGAGTCATGGTGTCCTCCAAAGGCGGGTTGGCGGGAGTCCATGGGGAGATTCTGGCATTCACACCGGGAGACGCAGTATTGTGAATGCCATATCAATACCGGCGTCTTTCCGAGTCGCCGCAGGAATCCGGCCGATTTCCACCGCGACCACCGAAAAGACCTCCCGGTGCGTCGGACACACCACCGTCAGTATAAGCTATCGCGGCACCGCTGGCAACAGGTGCGCCAAGTTCTCCCAAACGCTGCAAACCGAAAGGTTTGATCCGGGCTTGGTAGCATTGCGGCAAATCGAACAGGCCAAGAACCCCACCTCGGGTCTATCTGCTATGCACGTAACGGGGGGAGCGGCCCGTGCTGCCACCCGGTGAACGGTTCCCTGTCGAGGATTGGGCACTGGACTTTCGTGGTCGCCGCAGGTTATTATCTATAACAGTACACTTCGTTTTGTCCCGCAAATTCGTTGATGGGTTCGGCACAGATGATCCTTTCTGTCGCATGCGAAGGAGACAGTCCTGTTCTTGCGGCCGCAACGGCGGGGCGACGGGACCGTGTGTCCGCCGTGCGGCAAGCATTGGGACAATCACCCAAGAACGGTTGCTGCCCTGTTGCCGTGGGAGAGCCATCTTGATGGAATTTCTTTGCCCCAACGGCCATAAGATACGCTGTCCAGACGCTCAAGCGGGCCGGGCGGCAAAGTGCCCGAAGTGTCAAGTCCGTTTTCGGGTGCCGGATCCGAAAAGTGGCGGCCGGCTGGCGAGTGGCGCAGCATCCAAGCCGACCGATGACAAGCCCGAGTTGTCGGTGGCTTCGGAAACCTCGCCGGATGAAGGCGAGCCGGGCGATACAATCGAGTTCCTCTGCCCGAACGGCCATCGCCTTCATGGTCCTGCCCGCCTTCAGGGCCAGCCGGGCGAGTGTCCCACTTGCGGAACGAAGTTCCGCGTGCCGGAGTATGAAGACCTCAGCGGGGAAGACGTCCCCGACCAACCTATCGAGGCCGGACGCGCCGACAGTGATGAGGACTTCGAGATGGTTCTTCCGGAAGTGGACGAAGACGACGACTCCGAGCGGCCCGCGGCCAATGCGTTTGCCGAACGGCTTGGTGCGGCGAAGCACCCGACGGCCGAACTGCTTTCCCGCATGTGGGAATACAAGAAGCGCGGGGCAACGCTGGAAATCCGGCTTTCCAGCGGCGAAACGCTCATTCCCGACTTTTTTGCCGCCAAATCGGCCGCATCGACGCACGCGCTGTTGGCAGCCGTCGAGAGGGATAGCACACACACCGTCTATCTGGTTGCCTGGGATGCCGTCCAGCGCGTCCTGCTGCGGGGCGTCAAGTCGCTGCCTGAAGAGTTCGAGTCATAGCTCGTTCTCATCCTGCTGGAGATCGCCTTCGGTCACCATGACAAAGCCCTTGCTGGCCAGCGTCTCTTGCGCCAGGTCGATGTTGTCAACCATCAACGCGACGGCCGCCCGGCCGCGAGGCCGGACCAACAGCGGGTACGCCTGGACGATGTTGACCTCGGCCTGCAAGAGTGCAGTGCAGATCTGCAGCAAGGGCTGATCGCCATCAGGAATCTCCACGCCAATCAGGTCGCTCTCGATGATGGCCAGTCCGGCGCGCTCGAGAATCTCCCTTCCCTCTTCCGGGTGGCTCAGCAAAAACCGAACGAACGCGCATTCCGAAGAGTCGGCAATCGAAAGTGCCACGATCCGGACCCGGCTGCCCTCGAAACGGCGAACTACCTCCAGTAACTGCCCGACCCGGTTCTCCAGAAATACGGTGAACTGCCGTATGGCCGGATAGTTCCGCCCGCGCATCGTCGAGAACCCGATTCCGGCACCTTCACCGCTTCCCATGGCATCGCTCCTCGATCGGCACTACCCCGGATTATTCATGACGATGTAGGGTGGTGACAAGCAAGCCAGAACCCTGGTGGGCCTTCGGTCGCTTGGCCGGGACTGCTGCCAGCACACGGCCTGCAAACCAGCCCCGGGCGTGGCTTGCGCAGGCCCACCAAGGACTTACGCGACCTTTCACCCTACGTGAATAATCCGGGCCAACGGTTCCTGGGGCCTTCCCCTTGTCTGACCCTGACTCTTATAACCATAAAGGAACCACTCAACCCAGTCAACCGGTGTCCGCACGGCTCGATCGGGCTCATTGCCATCGGGGGTGGCTGGCGGGTTGCCCGGGAATCCCCGTACAATGGCCGGCACCATGCTCAAAGAATACGAAATCCAGCTTCGCGTCCGTTACGAGGAAGCCGATCCGATGGGCTTCCTGCACCACGCCCGCTTCTTTGTCTACTTTGAAATGGGCCGTACCGAGCTGCTGCGGGCAAGCGGCGGTTGCTACCGGCAGATGGAAGAGGAGGGCATCCTGATTGTCGTGGTGAAGGCCGAGTGCCGCTACCGCGAGCCGGCCCGCTACGACGATCTTCTTACCATACGGACGATTGTCGACCGGGTCACGCCGGCCAAGATCGAGCATCGCTACGAGGTGCTCCGCGAGGGCCGGAAACTGGCCGAAGGCCGCACGACCCTGGCCGTAATCGACCGGCAGGGGCGCGTCCGCCGCGTGCCCGACTGGTTGCATACCCCCGATGGGAACCAAAACGGTTCAAGCGGGTAGCCGGCCAACGGGATTCTGTCTTCGCCCTATTCCAACTCCGGCACGTCCACCCATCGTCGCTCCTGCCACGACTGCATGCCAAGTTCGGCAAGCTGCACGCCTTTGGCCCCTTCCAGCAGATTCCACGGGAAGGGTTCATCCTTGATCAGGTGCCGCAGGAACAGCTCCCACTGGGCCTTGAAGGCGTTGTCGTACGGGCGGTTGTTCGGCACGGTGGGCCAATCGGCGTAGTAATCGATTTCGGAGGGAACGTCGGGGTTCCAAACGGGCTTCGGCGTGATGGCGTCGGGCTGGACCACCACCTCGCGCAGCCCTGCCACCGCACTGCCCTTCAACCCGTCCACCTGAAGGCACAGAAGGTCGTCCCGCCGCACGCGCACGCACCAGGAGGAGTTCATCTGCACGGGCAAGCCGCTCTCCAACTCAAAAATGGCATACGCGGAATCGTCGGCGGTGCAATCGAAGGGCTTTCCCCGCTCGTCGACGCGGCGCTTCACGTGGGTATCGGCGAGCACCACCATGGACTGGATGTTGCCGAAGAGGTGGTCGATGACGTACCGCCAGTGACAGAACATATCGATGAGGATGCTCCCGCCGTCCTCTTTCCGGTAGTTCCAACTCGGACGCTGGCAAGGTTGGTCGAACCCGTCGAACACCCAGTAGCCAAACTCGCCGCGGACTGAGATGATCTCGCCGAAGAACCCCGTGTCGATCAGGTACTTCAGCTTCATCAGGCCCGGCAGCCAGAGCTTGTCCTGTACTACGCCGTGCTTCACGCCTGCGGCCTCGGCCTCGCGGTACAGGGTCAGCGCGTCGTCGGCAC
>JAVEUP010000382.1:0-3444 GCA_034005525.1 Thermoguttaceae bacterium
GCCGGGGTGGCCGTACCCGACCAGGCGGCCGTGCTGGGCGTGGACAATGACGAAACGGTTTGCGAGGTGTGCGACCCGCCGCTTTCCAGCGTGGCGGCGAACCACGCACGCGTCGGCTACGAGGCGGCCGAACTGCTCGACGGTCTGATGCAGGGCCGGCGGGCGCCGAAGCGGCCGGTGTACGTCGAGCCGACGGGCGTGGTGGCGCGCCGTTCGACCGACGCGATGGCCATTGCCGACTCCGACATCGCGGCGGCGCTGCGGTTCATTCGCGAGAATGCCTGCCAGCCGATTCACGTCAGCGACGTGGTCGAGCACGTGGCCATCTCGCACACGGCTCTGAAAGAACGGTTCCGCCAGTGGGTCGGCCGTACGGTTCACGAAGAAATCACGCGGGCGCGCATGGACGAAGCCAAACGCCTGCTGGCCGCTACCGACCTGTCACTTCGGCAGATCGCCCACCGGCTGGGCTATCGCCAGCAGGAGTATTTGGGCGTGGTGTTCAAGCAATATACCGGCAAGACCCCGGCGCAGTTCCGCGAGGAGGCGCAGCTATGATGAAACCCCGACTGCTTCCACTTTATTTCGACCCCGGCCGCGATGACGGCTTCGACCGCCAGCTTGCAGTGCTGAAGCACCTGTTGGGCGGGCGCGCCGAGTTCCTGACTCCGGCGCCGCTCGGCGGCCCGCTGCCCGAGGCCGACGCGGTGGTCTTCCCGCAACTCCTGGGCGAGGCGTACCGCCGGGCCGATGCGTTTCGTTCGATCGGATTGCCCATCCTGATTATCACCTCCGAGTTCGGCACCCTGTCGATGTGGGACTGGGAAATCATCCGCTGGCTGAAGTCCGAGGGCGTCGAGACGATCTCTCCGTATCGCCTGGAGCAGACGAGGAAGATCGTCGACGCGCTGGGCGTGAAACGCGAATTGCGGCATGCCCGCTTCCTGGTCTACCAGGACGATCCCGGCGACGGCGCGCAGGCGGCCATCTTCAAGCGATTCTACTGGTGGGAAGATGCATGCACCCGGCGGATTCGCGAACGGTTCGGCGTCGAGGTGGTCAAGCGGAGCTTCCGCGAGTTGGGCGCCCGGGCAGCGAGCATTGCCGACGCCGAAGCCGACCGCGCCTGCGAGTCGTGGAACTTGCCCACCGAGGAGGTCGAGCCGCGGGCGCTGCGCAGCGCGGTGAAGATGTACCTGGCGGTCCGGAGCGACTTGGACGCAGACGCCGGCATCCGGGCCGTGGGCATGAACTGCCTGAACGAATCGCACTTCTGCGATACGACGCCGTGCCTGGCCTGGAATATGCTGTTCGAGGAGCGCGGCGTCATTTGGGGCTGCGAGGGCGACACCCTGTCGATGCTCACGAAGTATCTGCTGCACAAGTCGCTCGGCGCACCGATCATGATGACGAATCTCTATCCCTTCCTGATGGGCGAGGCGGCACTGAGCCACGAACGCATCAAAGGCTTCCCACAGGTCCGGGGCGACGTGGCCGACTACATCCTTGTGGCCCACTGCGGCTACATGGGCGTCATCCCGCGGCCATTCAGCACCGACTGGGTGTTGAAGCGGAAGGTGCTTGCAATCGTCAACGACAACGCCACGGCCATCAACGCCCGGCTGCCGCTCGGCGAAGTGACCCTGACAAAGCTGGGGCCCACACTCGGCGAACTGAGCATCGTGGAAGGGCACCTGGAGCAGTATTGGGGCTATCCCGGCTCCGACTGTCTGGATGGCGGGGTGATTCGCGTCCGGAATGGGCATCGGCTGATGGACGCGATCTACTCGCACCACTACTTGCTGATGACCGGCCGCCACGCGGCCGATATGCGGTTCTTGGGAAAGGTATTCGACTTGACGATTGAGGAAACGACATGAAAGCCGTGCGGGGACTGTCTCCTTCGGCCGAACCAATAGCGCGGCGCGTGGGTGAACCCGACTGCCGAGACAGCCGGAACCACCCACCCTACACCACGAATATCGAGGAAACCCCATGAAAGTCGGAATCGACAGCTATTGTTACCATCGCTACTTCGGCGAGGTGTACCCCGACCAGGCCGATCCCGGCGTGCGGTGGACCTTCCAGGACTTCGTCGCCCGGGCCGCCGAACTTGAAGTGGACGGCGTCTCGCTGGAATCGTGCTTCTTCGAGAGCCTCGAGCCGGGCTACCTGTCGGAAATCAAGGCGGCACTCGACGAAAAGGGGCTCGATCGCGTGTTGGCGTGGGGACATCCCGACGGGCTCGAAGCCGGCCGGAACGAAGACGCGTGGCGCGAAATGAACAGCCTCATCCCCAAGGCCCAGTTCATGGGCGCCGAGATCATGCGCATCGTCGCCTCCTCCCTTATGTTCCGCTACGAGCCCCACGGACCGCAAATCGAGGCCATCGTCCGCATGCTCAAGGAAAGCGTGAGAATCGCCGAAGACAACGGCGTGATCCTGGCCATCGAAAACCACATCGACTATACTTCCGCCGAGATCTACGAGATCCTCGAGCGGGTCGGCTCGGAGGCGCTGAAGGTGAACTTCGACACGGGCAACACGCTGCGCATGATGGAGAACCCCGTCAAGGCGGCCGAGCGGCTGGGTCCCTACACGGTGGCCACGCACACGAAAGACCTCGACGCCTGCCGGCACGTCCCGCCGGAGGAGTGGTACTTTTTCTCGTCGGTGCCGGTAGGCACGGGCCTGATCGACATGCCCGGCGTCGTCCGCGCACTGAGAAATGCTGGCTACGAAGGCGTGCTGGCCGTCGAGAGCGACCACCACAAGGACAACCAGGACGAGGACAAGCTGGTCGAGCAAAGCGTCGCGTACTTGAAGAACCTGGTGGCCGAGTTGTAGACGACGGGAGCCGAGCGGGACCTGAGAACATAGCCATTCCCAGGACGTTGCCCTGGGCTGGGCGAACCGAGCCCCTTCGGGGCAGACTCGCGCCGACCACCCTTTTTCCAACACCAAGGAGCCTTGCTATGAAACCGATGTTGCTGTTTCCAACTGTTTCGCTCATCTTGTCCGCACTCTTTGCCGCGCCGCTTCCCGCCGACGAGCCGGCAGCCAAGAGTGTCTTCGCCCGAGACAATCTTGTGGCGTGGTGCATCGTGCCGTTCGACGCAAAGAGCCGCGGCCCGCAAGAGCGGGCGGAGATGCTCGCCCGGCTGGGCCTCTCGAAGCTGGCCTACGACTGGCGCCAGCAGCATGTGCCGACCTTCGAGGAAGAGATCCTACAGATGAAGCGGCACAACATCGGGTTCTTCGCCTTCTGGGGCGTGCATCCCGAGTTC
This sequence comes from Thermoguttaceae bacterium, assembly GCA_034005525.1. Classification (GTDB taxonomy): domain Bacteria; phylum Planctomycetota; class Planctomycetia; order Pirellulales; family Thermoguttaceae; genus PWXP01. Next base: position 3,288 of record JAVEUP010000382.1, read on the forward strand.
ACCGCACTGATCGAGAAGCACGGGATCCGGCCGCAAATTTGGGTGATGATGCAGGCGCCGGCCGAAGGAACGCATGAGCAGAAGGTCGAGGAGGCCGCCCGGCGACTGCTGCCGCTGGTGGAGCACATGGGCAAACTGGGCTGCAAGGTGGCGCTGT
>JAVEUP010000201.1:0-14267 GCA_034005525.1 Thermoguttaceae bacterium
GTGTGCTCTTCCGATCTAAACACCAGTTGCGACCGGCCAATGCGAATAATGTCGCCGGGTGTCAGGGGCCAATCGCCGGTAACCCTGGTGTCGCCAACGACCGTTCCATTCCGGCTGTCCAGGTCGCGCAGAATCCATCGCCCCCCCGACATGAACAACTCGACGTGCGTGCGGCTGCACCGCTCGTCCTTGATGACAACCTGGTTGGTCGGCGCCCGCCCGATCGTCACCGACTGGCCCGGGACCAGGCGGAATACATCACTCCACTTGGTGCCTTCGCGAATAACCAGGTAAGCCAGTTCCGACACGGATATCGTCCCCGAGTGCAGGTCGAAGGGAAATCATGCCCGCTGACGGCGGGACTGCAGCTCGTGCGCGTTCCGGAAACGCAGAGCAGGACAAACGGGATTTGTGGCTTTCTGCCAACGCGATCCGGCGCATGCCTGGCAGGAAGGAAGGGCGTCACGCCCCACAGTCCTAAACGTCGCCAGTAGTACAGCTTAGCGTTTCAGCACGCCACTTCGCAAGTAGGGTGTCATCATGCAGTGGGCCCTATGTTGGGGATATGCTGCGATCCTTCTCGAATCACCTATGAGCGTCAAATACAGTGACCACCAGTCCTTCTGGGCCACCAGAACCCGATTTTTACAGCTATCCAGAGGGGGTCGGCTGCCCTTGCTGGAATTGGGACTATGCCTTGCTTGCAATTTGGGGTATGCGTAGTTACACTAAACCTATAGGAGTCTGGCGAGGCACAGCACACAAGTGTTCCGGCAGGGCATCGTGTACCTATGCCGCCCGTCGGGCAGAGTGTCTTTCCTGTCCACCCGTATTGCGAATTCCTATTATAGACGAGAACGGTCACACCGGTCGGAGGCCAATTCCAGAGTGTCTTGCCTTTGGCCGCAACGAGGGAGAACGGTTTCATGTTAACTCGCAGGTTGAGTCCGGTTCGCACCATGCATGCTGCCTTGCTTGCCATGGTCTGTTGTGTGCTTGCACTGGCGCTCCCGTCGCACGGTCTGTGCCAGGACCCTGGTGTTCCAGTCCCGCCTGTTATTGGAGCCTGGGGCAACCAACGGTCGGTTGGCGGTATCTACACCGATGCGCAGGGGCACCTGATGAACGCTCAGGTGGACGATCTTGGCAAATTGGCGCGCCTGCGCGCGGCTGCACTGGCGCCCGTTCCTGCCGAGTTGGCTGCCACGGCTGCGACTCGAAGGGTTTCGCTTCGGGGCCTTGAGGCAGCTATTCGCGAGTCAATGAACGCGGGCCGGGAATTGCCCGACGAAGTCCGCTTCCTCGCCGGCTTGCAGCAGATTCAGTACGTCTTGGTCTATCCGGAATGCGAGGATATCGTTCTTGTCGGACCCGGCGAGGGCTGGAAAGTCGATGCCCGAGGCAACGTGGTCGGAGTCAGGACCGGCCGTCCCGTACTGCTGCTGGACGACCTGCTGGTCGCCCTGCGTACGGCGCGCGGCGCCGCGCAGCAAGCAATCAGTTGCTCGATCGACCCGACCAGCGAGGGCCTCCAGCGCCTCCAAGCCCATGTGAACACGCTGCGGACTATTGGCAATCCGGTTCAGACGGCGCACGGCATCGAAGAAGCCCTGGGCCCACAACAAGTGAGCATCACCGGGGTGCCGCCAACGAGCCACTTCGCTCGCGTCATGGTTGCCGCCGACTACCGGATGAAACGCCTGGCGATGGGTTTCGAGCCGGCGCCGGTCGCCGGACTACCCAGCTTCCTTTCGATGATCGGCGCGAGCGGGCGGGGCATGAGCAATATGCTGCCGCGCTGGTGGCTGGAGCCGCACTACGAGCCGCTGCTCCGCGACCCTGAGGGACTGGCGTGGGAGCTTCGCGGCGCCCGGGTTGTCGCCATGACCGAAGAAGACTTCGTCGACGCCACGGGCGCGAAGCAGCAGACCGGCAAGGCCAGCCCGGCTGCGGAACGCTGGGCCCAGCAGATGACGGCCCGGTTCGATGAACTGGCCGTTGCCGCGCCCATCTTCGGGCAGCTTCGCAACTGTATGGAGTTCGCGATTGTCGCGGCGCTGATCGTCAAGGAGAACCTGGCGGAAAAGGCAGGTTTCAGCATGACCCTCCTCAGCGGCGCCGAGGAGCTTAAGGCAGAGGAGTTCTTCGCCCCCCGGGAAGTCGATACCCAGGCGAGTCTGATGAAGAAGGGCCGGAACTGGGTCATTACGGCCTCCGGGGGCGTGACGGTGAACTCGTGGGCGGTGGTCAACCGGGTCGAGTCGGATATGGCCCCGGCCACCGTGCGCGCCAAGTCGGCACCTGCCCATGCCACCTACTGGTGGTGGAATTGACCGTCCCGGTTTGAGGGTTCGCCGAACGACAACCGCTCACCAGGTGCAGGGCTGGGCAAGCAAATTCCCGGCCCGGTTGCGGAGACCGGGGCTGTCCCGTACAAACGGTAGTTGCCGTTTTGTACCTCCTGATTTCCGAAGAATGGACTCCCTCCGGTGGACTGCCTCCCCAACCGAAACCCGCGCACTTTTCGCGTCCGCCAACACTTCGACGCGACCCGGGTGGCCGATATTCCGGGCGAAGTCTGCCGCCGCCTCGCGGACCTCGGACTTGGAAGCCGAGTGCGGCAAGGCCAATCGGTCGCGGTGACGGTCGGCAGCCGCGGGATTGCGAACCTGGCCGAAATCGTTCAGGCGGTAGTCCGGTTCCTCCGCCAACTCGGCGTGGAGCCATTCCTCGTGCCGGCCATGGGAAGCCACGGAGGCGGCACGGCTAAAGGGCAACGCGCACTGATCGAGTCGTACGGAGTGACTGAGGCAAGCGCCGGCTGTCCCATTCGCTCCTCGATGGACACAGTGGTCGTGTGCCAAGCGGCCGAGGGCTTTCCGATCCACTTCGACCGGCTCGCCTTCGAGGCCGACCACGTGCTCGTGCTCAACCGCGTGAAGCCGCATACCAACTTCGTTGGCGAGATCGAGAGCGGCCTGATGAAGATGCTCCTGATCGGCCTCGGCAAGCGGGAAGGCGCCGCCGTGTACCACCGCGCCATCCTCGACTACAGCTTCGCGCAAATCATTCGCAGCGTGGCCGGCGAGGTGCTTCGGCGCTGCCATATTCTTGCAGGACTGGCTGTTGTAGAAAACGCCTACGACCAGACTGCCTGCATCGAGGCCGTAGCGCCCGAGGAGTTTGAACCGCGCGAGAAGGAGCTGCTGAAACTCGCGAAGCGATGGATGGCCCGGCTGCCGTTCAACGATATTGACGTGCTGTTGATTGACCGCATTGGCAAGGATGTTAGCGGAACGGGACTCGATACGAACGTGGTGGGCCGCAAGTTCAACGATCATCGCGCGGTCGACGGCGAAACGCCGCGGGTGAAACGCATTTGCCTGCGGGGCCTCACACCGGCAACACACGGAAATGCGGTCGGCTTGGGAATTGCCGAGTTCTGCCGCTCGCGCCTGGTGCGCGAGACCGACCTTGCAGCCACGCGGCTGAACGCCATGGTGGCCAATCACGTCTCGGCGGCTCTTATGCCGATCGACTACGAAACCGACCGCGAAATGCTCGAGGCCGCTCTGGGCACCATCGGCCTGACTTCGCCGGACAACGCCAGGCTTCTTTGGATTGCCGACACCCTCCACTTGGACGAAATGGAATGCTCCACGGCGTATCTGGCCGAGGCCCAGGCCCGCGACACCCTCGAAATCCTCACCGAGCCGCGCCCGTTGCCGTTCGACCCAGGAGGCAACCTCCCCGACGACACGGTTTGACCATTGCTTGGTGATGCCGTACCATGAATAGAGCTTTGCCCCACCGCACCCCGGCGTGTGACTCCGCCGGCAGGGCTTCGGATAACGGCCCATGCGAAGGAGAGTAATTCGTGAGAGGATTTCCTGTTGTCGTATTGCTGGCTATCTGTGTTTCCGTTCCGATCATTGCACGCGGCCAAACCCCAGCGGATGATGCTCAGCAGCAGGTGCAGATCCGCCGCTTGCTGGTTGACTACCGGGGCGCCCGGAATGATACCGGGCGGCGCGTCCGCGCGATTCGAGCCATCGTGGAGCTGGGGCCCGGCGGCGTCGAGGCGGCCGGGGGCTTCCTCGAAAGCGAGATCGACCGCCTTGGCCGCACCGTGGCCGGCCCACCGCCTACCGCCGCACTCGACGAGCGAATTGAAGAACTCCGCAAGATACTGGCCGATTTGCGGGCGGACCCCGACCTCAGCAAGGAACAAACGCAGACAATTGGCCTGCCGGCACTCGACGAATTGACCGTTCTGTGGCAACGGCGCGAAGTCGTTCTGAATACCCATTTCGGCAAGCTCGGCCGGGTGCGGGAACAGCTATCACTCGTCGTCGACTTCCTGAAGCAATTCCAGGCGGAAGCGGCAGCCAGCCCGTTGAATGTCAGCAGTCATCTGGATCGGGCAGAGCAGCTTCTCATCCAGGCTTCGAAACCGGAAGACCCGGAAGTGAAACGCGTGCTCGAGGAGAATGCCAAGCTGGCAACGATGATTGATCCCAGGGAAGTAGCTGGAATGCAGGCACTCGACGCCATGCGAATCATGTGCGGTCTGCGCCCCCTCCTGTACGATGTGAAGTTGTGCGAGGCGGCCCGCGGCCATAGCGCCGACATGGAAGCCAAGGGCTTCTTCAGCCACGATTCGCCCGTACCCGGCAAGGCAACCCCATGGGACCGGGCCAAGCTGGCCGGTACGACCGCATCGGGGGAAAACATCTACATGGGCAGCGGCTCACCGGTCAACGCATTGAAAGGCTGGTTTCTCAGTCCCGGGCACCACAAGAACATGCTCAGCGACTCGAACACGCGACAGGGCCTCGGCCGCGTGGGCAAACACTGGACCCAGTTGTTCGGCCGCTAATGAGGGTGTTTGTGCGGGCGCGGCGGCGCGCCACTCAATTGGGCGCCGGCCATGACCAGTTCGCCGCGGAAGATGCCTTTGAGGCCCTTCAATTGCGCGGCGATTTCGCGGAGCGTTCCCGCCGGCCCCCGGAGCACAATCACCTCAAGGCACAAGGCGTGCGTCAGATGCGCATGCAGCGTTGCCACAACGAAGTCGGTGTGCTGGTGCTGCACCTCGGTAAGCCGGTCGCGCAGTTGCGGCCGATGATGGTCGTACACCAAGGTCAGCGTCCCGGCTGCATCTTCCGCGTCATCTTCCCATGCCTGGCTCGTAAGCCGCTCACGCAGAAGCTGCCGGACCGCCTCGCTGCGCGTGGCGAACTGCTCCTGGCTGCAGTAGCGGTCGAACTCCTCGAGCAGATCCTCTTCAAGGGAAACAGAGAACCGAACGACTTGCGGCATGGCGATCTCCTTTGCGGCGATTCAGCCGGGGTAATTGGTGATTTCCGATTCCCGATTCCTCACTAGGCCGCGCGTCGGATTTCCTGCGGCCTCATGGGAACCGTGACCTCCTCGATGCGGCCGTCGCGCTCAATCAACAGGACCAGCGATTCACCGGCTTCGCGGACCATCTCAACAAAATCATCGTCGTCGGCTGGCTCGTTGCCGGCTGCCCGGTAGATGCGGTCGCCGGCCTTCAGCCCGGCGCCGGCGGCGGGCGTACCGGGGGCTACATAGGTGAGCACAATGGTGCCCGGCTCGGCGTCGTCGCGCTGCCAGGTAACGCCGAGCCGCCACGGCTGGCCGCTGAGCGTCACGTCGAGCCGGACGGGTTCGTCCACACCCCTGCGCGCCACGACAACTTCACCCGGGCTCTCGGCAGTGATTACCGCGCCGGTCAGGTCGTCGGCCGATTGGATCGCCCGACCGGCGAATTGCAGCACGCGGTCGCCTGCGCGGAGCCCGGCCTGATGGGCCGGGCCATCGAAGACGATGCGGTTTAGCCTTACCCCTCCCTCGGCGACCGGCTGCTTCTCCCAACCGGCGCCGAGGCGGTCCGGGATTTCCGTCGATCGGGACAGCCGCCTGCTTCGGATATACTCCGATTCGCGTCGCGATTCTGCCCGGAAGGAAGGCCGCTCGGCGCGTTCGGCCAGCTCGTAAATCATGCGGAATGCGTATCGCGCCGCGAGTTGCATGCCTTCGCTGTTGATCGAGGAAGCAATGTCGCGCGGCGTGTGATAGTCGTCGTGAATGCCCGTGTGCAACAGGAGGATCGGAATGTCGCGTTCGAAGAAGATGTAGTGGTCGGAGTTCAGCTTCAGGTCCCAGGGAAAGCGAAGCCGGAGTCCCATTTCTCCGTTCTGTTCGGCCAGGAACCGCCGGAATCCCGGTGAAGTCCGGGTGCCGAAGATGATCAACTCGTCGTCCCGCAATCGCCCGACCATGTCGAGCGTGACCACGGCTACCACATCGTCAATGGGTACGGTGGGATGCTCGCGCCAGTGTCGCGAGCCGTAGAACCCGAGTTCTTCGGCATCCCAGAATGCGAACAGAATTGAACGACGGGGTGGTTTGGGGAGCAACTTGAAAGCAGCGGCCATTTCCAATATGGCCGAGCATCCGCTCGCGTTGTCGTCGGCCCCATTGTGTATTTTGCCTATTTCGCCCCGGCTCGTTCGGCGGCAGCCAAAGCCGACATGGTCGTAGTGCGCCCCGATGACGACATACTCCTGCTTCCATTCGGCATCACTCCCTTCGAGCAGCGCCAGGACGTTGCGATACGTCGGTGGGAATGGCTGGAAGTAGGAGCCATCGGCACCCGCCGGGGCAAGCTTCAGCGTTGCCAGACGTTCGCTCAGGTACTCGCCGGCCATTCTGCTGCCCTCGGTGCCTGGGAGCCGCCCTTCCAGCTTGTCGTCAGCCAGGAAGTCGACGTGCGATTGAAGCGCGTTGGCCTGGATCGACTCAAGGGCGCCCCGCAACTCGGCACTTCGCTCTGCGGCCACACCAGGAGCCGCAGAAACAAGATAGACAGCAAGGGTAGCATGCAGTAGAAACCGAAACTTGCGAATGTGGGTGATACGCAACATTTAATGGAATCCCTCCCGGTGAATCGTGCGATGAAGTGGTTCACAGTATATCACAATCAGGCGACGGAGCGACAGTAAGATCCCTACGAGACGTCTGAGGCAAGTTCGCGACAAACATTCAGGATTCGGCAGACAGCTTCATCGATTTGCTCGATGGTATTCGTTGCACCAACACTCAGCCGCAGCGAACTGCGAACCAGGTGGTTCGGCAAGCCCATCGCTCGGAGTGTCGGCGATAGCTCCGTCGATCCGCTGTCACACGCGGAGCCGACCGAGCAGGCCACGCCGGCAAGGTCGAGCGCCATCAGGAGCATTTGACCGTCGAGGCCGGGGAAGGCCACGTTACTGGTTTGGGGCAGTCTTTGCGCGGCTTGCCCATGGATGACGACGTCGGGCCGGCCGCGCTTCAGGCCCGCCTCGAGCCCGTCGCGAAGCTCTGTCAGATGCTTCAGATGCGCCTCGTACTCCCGGCGCCAAAGCTTCAGCGCCGTGGCCATGCCGACCGCCAGGGCAACCGGTTCCGTGCCCGGCCGAAGCCCTCTTTGCTGATGTCCGCCGAAGGTCAGCGGTGCGAGGCGGGCATCGTGACGCAACAGCAGTGCGCCGATGGCCGGCGGACCGCGAAACTTATGGGCAGCCACGCTCAACGCGCTGACGTGCAAGCCGCGGAAGTCGATCGGCAACTTGCCGGCAACCTGAACTGCGTCGGTATGCATGGGAATCCCGGCGGCCTCACACTCGGCGGCCAGACGTTCGACGGGTTGAAGAACGCCGGTCTCATGGTTTGCCAGCATGATGCTGACAAGCCGGGTCTCCGGTCCCAGCAAGCCCGCGAGCTGTTCGGCCCGAACCACACCGTCGGGATTGACGCTCATCGTGTCGAGCCTCCAACCCTGCTCCAAGAGATACTCGGCGGGCCCAATGACGCTATGGTGCTCCATCGCGGAAATCACGAGTTGGCCGGGCACATTTCCACCTGTCCTGCACAAGCCCAGCACCGCGAGGTTATTCGATTCCGTACCGCCGCCGGTGAACAGAAGACGGTCCGGATTGGGGTGAGAGAGATTCGCGCCAAGCAGTTCCGCCACTTGCTCCCGCGCGTCTTCGAGGACTCTTCGGGCCGTCTGGCCTGGCCGATGCTGACTGGCTGGGTTCGCATATCCGGCTGCATAACACAGCCTCATCGCCTCAACCACCTCAGGGTGGATAGGCGTCGTCGCATTGTGATCGAGATAGATCGTGTCCACGAAGGAATTATTGCGGAGTTGCGGCGACAGAGGCAAGACCCCGTTGTGCGGCAGGATTTTCTGGCACGTTTGGAACCAGCCGAGGGCCACCGCGGACTTGCCCCGCATGGCGCCGTGGTCAGTGAGCTACGCGGGCACGGTTTACCCGAGCTACCTCCCCTGCACGTTGCCGCCGCCGGAGGCGGCGGCAACGTGCAGGGGAGGTAGGGAGCCTGGGCACCGTCTTAGCCGGTCCTTGCTCTTCTGCAGCCCCTGCCCCTGGCCATTTTGCCGGCCGCCGCTTAGAATCGAACCCTTGCTTTGGAATACCTGAGAATTCGAGATCCCGCCATGCGTTCCGACACAATTAAGAAAGGTGATGCCCGAGCCCCCCATCGTGCCCTGCTCCGCGCAAACGGCGTGGGCGAGGACGATTTCCAGAAGCCGTTCATCGCCATCTGCAACAGTTTCACCGACATCGTGCCCGGCCACGTACATCTGGACAAAGTAGGACAAGTGGTCAAACAGGCGGTTCGCGATGCAGGTGGAATGCCGTTCGTGTTCAATACCATCGGCGTCGACGACGGTATCGCGATGGGCCATCCGGGCATGAAGTTCTCGCTACCCAGCCGCGAACTGATTGCCGACTGCGTGGAGACCATGATCGAGGCGCACCGGTTCGACGCCATGATCTGCATCCCGAATTGCGACAAGATCATTCCCGGGATGCTCATGGCCGCGGTCCGGTGCAACATACCCACACTGTTCGTCAGCGGCGGACCCATGGAGGCGGGCAAGACACCCAGCGGACGCACGGTGGACCTGATCGACGTATTCATCGGCGCCGCGGCGAAGCAGGCAGGCACGATCGGGGCCGAGGAGCTGCTGGAACTCGAACAGTTTGGCTGCCCCACTTGCGGATCCTGCTCCGGCATGTTCACCGCCAACAGTATGAACTGCTTGTGCGAGGCCCTCGGCATGGCGCTGCCGTTGAACGGGACCCTGCTGGCAACCAGTGCCGACCGACGGCGGCTTTTCGAGCGGGCCGGGCGGCGCATTGTCGAGATGGCGCTCGAGTTCGATCGTGTGGGCGAAGGGCACGGGCTACTGCCCCGCGAAATCGTCACGGCCGCGTCGATTGACAACTCGATGATTCTCGACATGGCCATGGGCGGCAGCACGAACACGGTGCTGCACATGCTGGCCGTGGCACACGAAGCGGGCGTCGATTACGGCCTCAAGCGGATCAACGACTTAAGCCGCCGCACGCCGCACGTGTGCAAGGTTGCGCCAAGCTGCCATTATCACCTGGAAGACGTCCACAATTCCGGCGGTATCCAAGCCATCCTCGGCAGTGTCGAACGCGGCCGGCCGGGGCTGCTGAACCTCGACTGCCCCACGGTTTCGGGCAAATCGCTCGGCCAGAACATTGCCGAGTTCGACCTCAGGGCGGAAACCGTCGTCCAGGAAGCGCTCGAACTGGCCGCCGTCACCGGCCGCGGCGTGCGAAACAACGAAGGGATGAGTGTCCAGCGCACCGCAGACTCGATTCGCGAGCTTTCCTCCACCGACCTCGGCTTCGATCCTTACGATTGTATTCGGGAGGTCGACAACGCCTACAGCCCTGAGGGTGGGCTGGCCATCCTGTACGGCAACCTGGCTCCGGGCGGCGCCGTCATTAAGACAGCCGGGGTCCAACCGAGCATGTTCACCTTCTCCGGTCCTGCCGTGATCTTCGAAAGCGAGGTCGAAGCCTACGAGGGGATCGTCGGCGGGAAGGTCAAGGCCGGCGACGTCGTGGTGATCCGCTACGAAGGCCCGCGCGGAGGACCCGGAATGCAGGAAATGCTTGCACCGACCACCGCCATCAAGGGGGCCGGGTTGGGTGAAAAGTGCGCGCTGATTACCGACGGCCGGTTCTCTGGTGGTACGGCCGGCGCGTGCATCGGCCACGTGAGTCCGGAAGCAGCCGCAGGCGGTCCGATTGGCCTGCTTCAGCCGGGCGATATCGTCGAATTGGATATCCCGCGTCATCAGCTTAACGTCAAGCTCAGCCAGAGCGAGTTGACGGAGCGCCGCAAGCAATGGCAGCCTCGTCCACCCCGCTACAAGACGGGCTGGCTTGCCCGATATGCCGCCCAAGCCACCAGCGCCGACACTGGCGCCGTGCTGCGCTTTCAGCCCGGATGATTCATCCACATAGAGGGCAAGGTCGCGTCTGAGGCCCCGGACAGGAATCGCAGTCTGATCGGTGCCGATACCTGGCACCCGAGACCAACGGGCATACCCCTTCTTGCCCTTCTTACCCAGACAGTCTTCCAGTCGATAATAAACTGTCGGATGTCCCTCATTGCGAAGCGGGGTAGCTTGAGTTATCTGGGCTCTTCTGTTTCTAGATGCAGACAGCCTTTATTTCAGGGACGGCACAGCGGCGTGTGCCTACTACATTGCCGCGGCCTGCACCTAGAAACGGAAGAGCCGTTATCTGGGGCGCTTTTGAAGGGGAAGTCTCGCTATTGACCATTCTTGGTTGAACGTGATAGACTGACTCCTGTGTTCCCTTGGCCTTAGGGACAGTTTTTGTCGCGTGCCTTTCTGAATGGAGTGGAGTGCATCGGATGCTCGAAACCTTGGGAATCGTTCAGGCCTGTCACACGCTGCAAGAGCCCACCTACCATTTGAAGCGGCGGCTGGGCGGCCGGCCGCTGTTGGAATGGGTCATTCGCCGGGTCACCGACAGCATCCGCCTGGACGGCGTGATCGTGGTGGCGTGTGACGCGGCGGAGCACCGGTTTGTGGCCGACTTGGTGCCCATGGACGTGCCCGTCTTCTTCGGAAACCACACCGACCCGCTCGAACGATTCGCCCGCGCCCTGGAGGAGTATCCGGCCAAGGCGATTGTGCGCGTGCGCGGCGATAATCCGTTTATCGATCCCGCCCTGATCGATCGGCTTATAAGGACGGCCGAGGAGCACCCCGAGTGCGATTACGTCAGTTACGTGTCGGCCGACGGCCGGCCGGCGATTCTCTCGCCGGTGGGCGTCTATGCCGAGTGGGTCCGGGTGGGGGCTTTGCGGAAGGCGGCGCGCGCGGCAAAAAACCCTGCCGACCGCGCACACGTCACCCGCTACATTTATTCTCACCCCGAGAAGTTTCGAGTGCGACTGATCCCGGCGCCGCCGGAAATCGACCGCGACGACGTGCGGTTGACCGTCGACGGCGAAGAGGATTGGGAGCATGCCCTGGCGATTTTTGACGCGCTGGGGCCGGACTGCCTGGATTGGCAACGGATTGCTGTCCTGCTCGACCACCAGCCCCGTTTGCGCAGCCGGATGGCGGCGCTGAACCGCGTGGGCGCGGGTAGCTAGCCCGGTCGGGCGAACCGTGAAAAGGAGTTCCGGTACGATGAGCACGATGCTCAGTTGGGCAAACCATCGGGGGACAGCGGCCTCGCGTCAGGAGCCCGCAATCGTTTCCTTCCCGACTTCCTCTCCACCGCGCGCGGTGCGCGGCTTGCTGTTCGATTTTGGCGGTGTGCTCTACGACGACACGGTCTGGCGCCGCTGGATTCTGCGGCTGCTTTCCCACGTGGGCTTGCACACTCGCTATCACAGCTTCTACTACGTATGGGACCGCGACTTCGCTTCCGACGTGTACTGCGGGCGACGCACGTTCTGCGATGCGTTTGCCGCGTTCCTTCGCTCGGCGGGGCTTCCACGCGGCCTCGTCGATGAAGTGATGGCCGCATGCCGGGGTCGCCGCCGTGAGCTGGACGAGAGCATCCGCCCGCTTCCCGGCATCCGTTGCACGCTGGCCCGCCTGGCCCGCATGAATCTCGTGTTGGGAATCCTCAGCGACAGTGAGCTGCCTGCCGACCGACTCAGGCAGCGGCTGGCCGGTTTCGCGCCGCCGGAGGCGTTTCGGGCGGTCGTCTCATCGTTCGACTTGGGTCGGACGAAGCCCGATCCGAAAGGCTACCGGATGGCCGTGTCGCAGATGGGGCTAACCCCGCCCGAGGTCGCTTTCGTAGGCCACGAGACGGCCGAATTGGACGGTGCCCGCTCCGTGGGCATGCCCACCGTCGCACTCAGCAGCAGCCCGGACGCCGCGGCCGACGTCCGTCTCGACCGGTTCGAACAGCTTGCCGACGTCGTTTCCCTGCAACGTCCGCTCGCCGCCGCCGGGTGAGCCTATGATAGGGTTCAGTTGGCCGGAAGTGAGGCGAGAGGTGGTAGTCGTGCAGCGGGACCACGGCCGAGAACGTGGCGGCGCCGCTGGTTGAGGCATGGCATTATCGGGCCCGTCATGCCCCCGCTCCTGCATGGCCCGAACCGGCGGACGCTCAAAAGATAACGGCCCCGAACTCCAGCGGCCTGCCCTGGCACAGCGCTCTGTCTTGCACCGGGGTGGTCGACAACTGGTCACCACCGCAGGTATGCGGTTCTGTTGGTGCGGACGATGGCCCAGCAAAGGCACTTGACGTGCTTTGGAAAGATGATACAAGGGATGTGATGGGCACTTGGGAGTGCGCATGAAGCGCATGTTCGGAGCGCAGTGTTCACGGAGAGCAATCGCAACGCAAGCGGCGTCCGATGGGCATGCGAGGATTTCCTGCGGGAGTCCGGATTGCGCGATTGAGGCGATAGTCGGCTTGCCGTCAAGCGCAGATGAGGGGAGAGGCTTATGGTCCGCACGGACAGGGCGCCACCCCAGGCTTGCCCCTACGGTATCGGGGAACCGCCCTCTTGTCCCTACTGCCGACAAGACGCCGATCCGGGCGAATGCCAAATCGTAGCGGTCATGCGACCGGGCGGTTGGAAGCCGCGCTCGGCGTTCGACATGCCCAAGGACTGCCGCCAGTCGGCAACTACTGTGGGCAACTCAGCATGAAGTGTAACAGTGGCAACAAGTCATGGCCGGTCTATGGCAATTCTTCCACCGCCGGCCTCATTATTGGGTCCGGGTGCGTGACCCTTGCGCCTCCCAACGTCGCAGCCGGGCAGGAGAAGATCATCTGCTCGGGAACATGCGACGAGATCAAGGGCTGGATGTCGGCGGGTGATCCCACAGTCAAGCTGTTGGACCACGAAGCGTGCCACGCCTGTGCATACGAAGACTCTGGAAAATGCAAGTACCTGTGGACATGGGCCGGAGACATGTGGGGTTACTGCGATAAGAACAAGATAACGTCTACCCCCATGTGGTAGGCAGTTGTGGAGTGTATGCCATGTTATCAAGGCGAAGATTATGGGGGCTGTTCTGGCTTGTGTGCAGCCTTTCTATTGTGGGTTGTGATCCCGTGAGAAGCACATCCCAGCTTGTTCGCCTGCAAGTGGTGGACTCAGCCTCGGGACAGCCTGTGGTCGGTGCGCAGGTATCATTAGCATTTGACGAGGCCGCTGCTCGTCCGTTGTCGAAAGAAACGGAACTGACGCCGCAGGAGTGGAAAAAACGCATCGAGGCTTATCAACGACCCGGATTTCGAGGCGTTACCAACAAGCAGGGGCAAGCTGAAATTGATGCCAAGTTCACCTTGCTTGATCGGACTTCCGGGTCCAAGCCGCCATCCGGGAAAGACTTTGTGACAGGGCACCCGTACCTGATTAAGGTGAAAGCCGGTGAAGTGCCCGAAGAAGAAACGAGCTTGGTGATGAAGATTGGCGCATCGGTTAAGGGAAAGTCCTTTGCTGTAACCGTCCTGGACATCCAATCGCCACGGTACGTTGAAACGAAGAACAACTGACGGGCGGGATGTATGACTGGTTCGCCCACCAGTGCTGGCCGTGCGACCTTCGAGATTCACCGGAAAGAGTAGAAGGGTCGGGAGTCTTTACTCTGGGGAATTGAAGCTTCCGGTACATTTTCTAGGTCGGCCTTGGGGAGAACGATTCCATGGCACCGAAGAAGCGGGCGAACAGGGCCGGGCCTGAAGGCGGCTGCGGAGTCCGTGGAGGGAAGGGGATCGGCCAAGGGAAACACCGTTCGAACCTTACTCGCGCCGGACGCAGTGCCGGGAAAGTGTGGCACTCGGATTCGGCGGTGTACGAGAGGCAGCGAAGTGGTATCAGAAGATGCCAGGAGCCGCCGA
>JAVEUP010000383.1:0-3434 GCA_034005525.1 Thermoguttaceae bacterium
GAACGTGAGGACGACCCAATTCCGGGCCACGTCGTGGTTGAGTTCCCGGCCCACTCTCGCCCGGAGGAACCCCAGCCCCCGGTAGTACGCCACCAGCCGGTCGACGTCCTCGTCGATCGACTCGCGATTGACCTCGCCTTTGAAGAACCAGAGGAAGCCGGGTTTCGACTGGATTTGGGTCCGCAGGCGGCCGTCGCTGGCAATCGTATTGCCGACGAAGCTGGTCCAAAGTATCCGGTTCTTTGCGCCCTCGTTGATGAGAAACACAACGCCGCGGTCGCCGGGTTTGTCGCCCTCGACAATCTGGACTTGCGCCTTGGCATGGCCGCGTTTGTGATAGAAATCCTCGATCTTGTGACGGGCGTCGGCCACCATGTAGGGATCGAGGGCGTCGCCCTCTTTCAGGTCGATTTGCCGCTGAAGCAGTTTTCTCTTGAGTTTCTCGTTTCCGACGAACTTGACATACTCGATGCGGGGCCGCTCGACCACTTCAAAGATAACCACTCGGCCGCCCGGAACGTCGCGATAGTACGGCTTCACGTCGACGAACAAACCGCTTCGGGTGAGCCGGCGCACGTCTTCTTCAACGAGGTACGGATCGAACGGGCGGTCCTTGCGCGTTCGAATATGTGGCGAAATGGTGCGGACGGGAATCGCGCGGTTCCCGGCCACGCGGACGTCGATCACCATCTCGCCTGCGGCCGGCTCGGGCGATGCCAGCCCAGGTTGCGGTGCCAGGTCCGGCAGTTGCCCGGCTGCCGGCGCTGCGCGCAGCGCCAGCACTCCCGCAAAGAGGGCGACCCAAAGCCAGCAGGCTCGCCTGTGGCGGATGCAGCACACGGCCATCACGGCCCTTTCCCGGCGTAAGTGCAAAGCAAGGTGGATGAGCGTCAAATGGGATCAATACGACAGTCCCGCACACTCGCTGAACTGCCCGCGACGATAAGGAAGCGTAGAAATACCGGAAAGGCCGCAAACAGACAAGGCGAATTCGGCAGACAGAAAGTAAAGAAGGGCAGTGCGGGTAATGTGAGGGGGCATGCGGATGGCGTCAATAGCTTCGCGCGTTGCCACGAGGCCCGATCATATTACTATTTGGAGTCTTCAGGATCGAAAATGGACGGGTATCGGTAGTAGGCCTGTAGCATCAGGGTGGCCAGGGAGGTCATGTAGTGGCGGCCGCCGCGGTCACCGTGGCTGTCGCCCGCGAAATACCAGCTTCCCTCTTCATGCCCTTGCTTCGCCTGGGAATCGACCAGCCAGTCGCGCATCTGGTCGTTCCACTTCTCCCACGCTTCACCCTCCCAATGACGAACAACCTGGGTAGCATAATAGTTGTAGTACATCGCGCCGCCAGTGGAGACTCCTCTATCGCTGATCCACTCGACGCCAAGCTGCAGTGCCGGATTGTCCTTTTCCCAACCGAAGTACATGCGGCCCAGTACTCCGATGGCCGTGGTGGCCGGGCCCGAGCCGGGCCCGGTGTATCCATAGTTGGCCCCTCTGTTGGCCTGCACGCTGTCGAGGAACCGGGAGGCCTTCTTGATAACCTCGGGGGGGACTTGTAGCTGTGACATATGGGCACTCTTCAGTGCCATGATCTGCCAACCCGTAACCGAGGTATCTCCTGCCTGACGAGGCTGGTATCGCCAGCCACCACCAGCGGGATCTTGAGCGGAGCATATGAAGTTCACTGCGGCCTGGGCTGGCCGAAACAGGGTTCGATCCTTTGTGATGCCGTAGGCTTCGGTCAGTGCAATCGTCGTCAGGCCATGCGAGTACATCGTCCCGCCATTCTCAAGATAAGAGCCCCCCTGGCTGCTCAGTTTCATGCTTCTGATGAGGTACTGGATGCCTGCTCGAACAATCTCCTGGTGCCTTCCCGCCCGGTGCGTCTGGCCCGCGCCGAGGAACGGCAGCAGGGCCATGGCCGTGGCTGCATTGCGGGTATCGCGTAGGCCCCCCGGGTTGCGGCATTGTCCGCGGCAGGATGGGGCCAGGGTGTGGTCGAAGCTCCACCCACCATCGGGCAACTGGTGCCTGGCAAACCACTCGAGTGCCAGCGCCACCGACGCTTCACTTGCTGCACTTCCACCCGTCTTGGCCACAAGCCGCGCGCGGTTCGGGTCGGATCTTGACGCGAAACCGCTCGTGAACGGCGCATCCGCCGCGGGAGCCCCTTCGGCCGGCTGGGCAACCTCTGCAAGCTCCTTCAACCGCTTGTCGACCCTTTGCCGCTGCAAGCCGGTCAGCTCCGGCTGTGCAAGCCTATACCAATGGGCGGCCCGGCCTTGGACGTGTTGCTTTGCCGAGGCATCACTCACCTCGGCCAATTTCCACCATGCGTCGGCAAGATCGACCCGACCGGCCGCATCGACGGGCGCGTCTTCCAGTTCACGGCGGGCCAAGGTCCTCAAACCCGGATCGGAACCTTTGGCAAAATGCGGCATCGCCCGGCCCCAATCGCCACGCACAAAGCAGTACCATTGTGCCAACACCGTTTGGGCCGCTTCATCCGCCGGATTCGAATCCAGGACTGTACGAGCGGCTTGTACTTCCTGCCAACTCTTGCACAGTTCCTGAACCTTTCGGCGGCGAGCAAGCGCCTCGACCCGAAAGGCGCGCCCGGCAGACGACTGGCAGACGCGATGCACCGATGCCGAAAGCGAGTCAGCCAAATCAAACCGCTCAGCAACCAGTGCCTCGTTAATCACGTTTGCCGCGCCATCCACGAGGGCGCCAATCTCGTCCTCGCCCGCCGCCTTCTTTGCAAACCCATCCAACATGACGCACTGGGCCAGCAGTCGATCGACGTCGAACTCCTCGGCAATGCGTTCTACGAGTTCCAGCATGCGTCCGGCATCGCCTCCGTCGGAGGCCAACTCGGAAGCACGTCGGAGCAACACGAAACGCTCCTTGGTATCCTCGGCCTTCTCGGCCAAAGCCGCCAACTTGTCGGCCAGCGCCAGCCGCTCATCCGGTGTCCGCGCAGAGGCCGTCTCGAACGTCTCGTCGAGCAACTTCCGAATGTCTTGCTGATCGGAAGAACCCGGAACCGGCTTTTTTTTGGTTGCTTCCGGCAGTGAGCGATCTTCCTTGGGTGAGCGATCCTCCTGAGGTGGCCGATCCTCCTGAGGTGGCCGATCCTCTTGAGGTGGCCGATCTTCCTGCGCCTCGGAGTCGTTCATGGCCGCGCGAGCGTCTTCTTCCGGCGGGGCGGGCTCTTCATTGTCGGTCACCTCGATGGCCGCCTCCTCAGCAATGGGAACTTGATCGACCGTGCCATCCTCCTCGTGGTCTGTCTGCCGCGGTGCAGGTGGGTCGGCAGTCCGCGACAGCTCTTCTTCCGGCTCGATCGGCGCCGGTGGTGTCGGTAACGCCGCTGATGCTGGTAGTGCCGGTGGCGTGTCCGGATCGCGCGTGGCGACGTTTGG
>JAVEUP010000202.1:0-14187 GCA_034005525.1 Thermoguttaceae bacterium
TGCTTGACACCCTGATCCGCTTGACCGCTGAGAAACCCGCCGCCTAGCCCCTCGCTCTGGTTGTTTTTCACCGGGATTCTGGTGTGATAGGGGCGAGCCCGCAGGTGGCCCTTTGCGTAACTCCAAACTTGTGTACAACAACGAGGGCGTTGCCCTGGGCTGGAAGAACGAGGCCCCTTCGGGGCGGAGTTCGTGTCGCGTCACAAGGAACACAACGCGTCACCCAGGTGTGATGCTAAACCGCCGTGTTTTCACTACCCCCGCCTGGACCTGTCTTACCCGCCACGCTATAATACCTCCCTTTACCTGCCCCAAGGAGTGAGTCCACGTGTTTCTTGGCGAACCCGAACGCACACAAGTCGATTTGTACTTTCGCGTGTTTGGGTTCCCGGTGCGCGTGCATCCGTTCTTCTGGCTGATCGCCGTGGTGCTGGGATATCGGGCAAGTGCCGATGCCCGCGATTTGGTGATGTGGGTTGTGGCTGTCTTTGTGGGCGTCTTGATCCATGAATTGGGCCACGCCATAGTGATGCGTTGGAACGGGTTCTATCCCAGTATCACGCTTTACGCCCTGGGCGGGATGGCCTCCTACGGGCACGGAGCGTACGGGGTGCATTCGTTGACACCTTGGCGGCAAATCGGTATTTCCTTTGCCGGCCCCGCCGCCGGGTTCCTGCTGGCAGCCATCGTTTGTGCGGGTGTGATTCTTTCGGGCGCCGAGATTTACCCTTACTGGGGATTGCCGTTTGGTCTGCAGCTTTTCGTGGTCGGTGAAATCGGCGGGCCGTTGTTCACAAGTTTCCTCGGAATGCTTCTGTTCGTAACCGTCGCCTACGGCATTTTGAACCTGATGCCCATCTATCCGCTCGACGGCGGCCAGATCGCACGGGAACTGTTCCTGATGGTCCTGCCGCGCGACGGCATTCGCCACTCGCTGATCCTTTCGATGATGACCGCGGCGACCATTGCCGTGTTGGGAATCACCGGCGGCAGCCTGTTCCTGGGCATCATGTTCGGCTTCCTGGCCTTCAGCAGCTACAACGCCCTGCAGCGCTACCAAGGCCGAGGACCGTGGTGAGCTGGGGCTCCCCAAGGGAGGCCGGCCCAAATCCGTTCAGAAAACGTCTGCTGTGGCGCCGGCGCGGCGGCAAGGTGCCGGCAGGCGAGATCGACCAGCGGGGCAAGCTGCTGGGGCGACGTCAGGAAATGGACCGCTCCGGCCTCGCGCATCAGCCACTGCCACGCTCCCAACGACCGGTCGGCAACCACGGCGGCGCGAACGCGCGGCCAAGCCCGCTGCAAGTCGACGAGCGCATCGAGCAGCCATGCAGCGTTCTTCGACATCAGTTCGAGGACAAGGAAGCTGCCGGGCGCCTCTGCGACAACCTCCGGCAGCTCCGGACGCGGCCCGGTTTCCCAAAGCCGGACGCCCGTCTCGGCCAGCTCGACGCGCATCGCGTCTGCCCAGCCGCCGGAGCGTTCAGCGATTATTAGTCGCGCCGTCATGCCATCTTAGAACCGCTAACAGAACCTCGGAGTACGGCCGGATTCCCCTTGGAAACGGCTCGGTTACTCCGGCAATGTTAGGCCTATTAAAGGCTGTCGCCGAAGTCTTGGCGGAACTTGGCGACGAGCTTCTCGGGCCAGTCGGAGCAGGGCTTCAGGCGGCCCAGGAAGAAGCGGAGCACCTTCGGCTCGTGGTCCCACTCCAATCCGCCAACCAGCTTCCGATTCTCGTACAACCAGGCCAGCCGGTCAATAGTATACTCGATCTGCGAGAGGGTGAACACGCGACGGGGAAACGCCAGCCGCATCAGTTCCATATCGGCCAGGAAGTCGTTTCCCTGCTCATCCCGCACCGACGACACGGTCCCCCGCTCCATGCCCCGAACGCCCGAGGCCAGGTAGAACGCTGCAATGAGGGCACCGGCGGGATACTCGGTTTGGGGCACGTGGTCGAGAAAGGCCATGGCGTCGACGTGCGCACCGAGGGCGCCGCCCGGGGTCACGACGGGAATGCCCATGCCGTCCACCTTCCGCACGAAGTAGTCGATAAACGAGGGCGATTGGCAGATCATCTGGTCGTCAAGTGTTTCCTCCAGCCCGACGGCCATCGCCTCGATCTCCCGGACCGACATGCCGCCGTAGGTGAGAAACCCTTCGAACAGCGGCACCAGATCCCGCATGTTCAGATAGATCGACTCGTCGTTCGTACAAATCACGCCGCCGCGCGAGGAACTCAACTTGCGGGCGGAGAAGTAGACCAGGTCGGCCAGGGACGACATTTCCAGCAGGATTTCGGCTATCGACTTATTCCCGTAGCCGTGTTCGCGCTGCTTGATGAAGAATGCGTTCTCGCCGACGAGGCTCGCGTCCAGCACGACCATGATGCCGAACTCGTCGGCCACCTCCCGCACCTGCCGCATGTTCTCCATGGAAAATGGCTGGCCTCCGATGAGGTTGGTCGCCGCTTCGAGGCGGATGAACGGAATCCGGTCCTTTCCCTTCTCGCCGATCAATTTCCGGAGCTTCTGGATATCGATGTTTCCCTTGAACGGATGGTCGCTCTTGATCTTCAGCGCCTCCTCGCCGAAGATCTCGTGCAGCGTACCACCGTTCAGCTCGAAGTGCGCCTTGGTCGTCGTGAAGTGGTAGTTCATGGGGATGTGGTCGCCCGGCTTCACAAACGCTTTCGAGATGATGTTCTCGGCCGCACGGCCCTGGTGGACGGGCAGCACGTAATGCTTGCCGAACAACTCTCGCACCTTGCTCTCCATGCGGAGGTAGCTCTGACTGCCTGCGTAAGCGTCATCGGCAACCATCATGGCGCCAATCTGCTGATCGCTCATGGCGTTGCAGCCGGAATCGGTGAGCATGTCGAGAAAGGTGTCCTGCGTGGTCAGCAGGAACGAGTTGAACCCGGCCTTCCGGATTGCCTCCAGCCGCTCCTCGATGGGAAGCAGGAACAGCTTCTGCACAACCCTTACTTTGTGCAATTCCAGGGGAATGTTCTGTCCATTGAAAAGCGCCACTTTGTAGCCGTTACTCGAATTCCCCTGCATTCACAACTCCTGGTCTGGCTTAGCTGGTTAACGATTGCCCTGGGCAAACCATTCAGTTTACCCAAAAGAGAGGCTTGGGTCAACTTGACGCCCCGAAGAGTGATGGGTGCCACCTTGCCCATACCCTTGACTGGCCTCGACCTATCAGGTAGACAACCACCGTAGCCTGGACTGATCCCATGATAGGTGGATAACGAGAAGGAAGTCGGCGTGTTGCTCGATCCGATTAAGACCCTGTGCAAATTGGTGGCGATTCCCAGCGTGAATCCGATGGGGCGGGTGGTGTCCGGCCCGCCGTATGGCGAAGACCGGCTGACCGACGCCCTGGCGGAATTGCTTGGCCGCCTTGGACTGCGCGTCGAGCGGCAGTTGGCGGAGCCGGGACGGGAGAACGTGCTCGGATTGCTCGAAGGCGACACGCCCGCCGAACGTGGAGGGCAGCTTATCTTACTCGAAGCGCATCAGGACACCGTGCCCGTCGACGGAATGACGATCGATCCCTTCCGGCCCGAGCAGCGCGACGGGCGGGTATACGGGCGCGGCGCTTGCGATACCAAGGGCGGCATGGCCGCCATGCTCACTGCCATTGCCCGGCTGGCCGAAGAGCGCCCCCCCGGCATGCCGTCGGTGCTTCTGGCGTGCACCGTGAACGAGGAGTATGGGTTTACCGGCGCGGCGAAGCTCACCGAGTTGTTTGAACAGGGCGCCGGCAACTTCACACTGCCACGCCCCGATTGTGCCATTGTGGCCGAGCCGACCGCGCTCGACGTGGTGGTTGCCCACAAGGGCATGGTGCGATGGTGCTGCCACACACGAGGCCGCGCGGCACACAGCGCGCAGCCGGAGGCGGGCCGGAACGCCATCTACCGGATGGCGCCGGTGCTCTTGGCCCTGGAAGAGTATGCCCGCGATGCCGTCGGCCGTGCAGGCTCTCATTTGCTCTGCGGGCCTGCCACTCTGAGCGTGGGCATGATCCATGGCGGAGTCAGCGTGAACACGGTGCCGGACCTCTGCACGATCGAGATCGACCGCCGGGTCTTGCCGGGCGAGGATGCCGCCGGCGCGCGGTCCGCCGTGATCGAGTACTTGCACTCGGCGCTCGGAGCGGATTTTCCCATGGACCACGACCCGTCCTACCTGAGCGGCCCTGCCCTGTCCGACGCCGCGAACGGGCCGCTTGCCGAGCGACTCATGACAGCCTCGCAACAAGTGGTCGGGCGCTGCGAACGGCGCGGCGTTCCTTACGGCACGCATGCCGCCGTGTACGCGGCCGCCGGGATCCCCTCAGTCGTCTTCGGGCCGGGCCTCATCGAGCAAGCGCATACCCGCGACGAATGGGTGGCCGTCGACCAGGTGCGCACCGCCGCTGAGGTGTACTACCGTTTCTGCCGCGCGGGCTGCGTGGCTTAGGGCGGATGATTCACGGCAGGTAGGGTGGGTCAAACAAGCCGCTTCTTTGGTGGTCATCCGTCGCTGCTTCCGGTGTGCTTCCAGGTCGCGGGCTGTGAATCAGCTTGATGGCGGCTTGTGCAGACCCACCAATGACTCACGCGACCTTGCCGAACCCTACGTATATGAATGATCCGGCTTAGCTGGGATGATTCACGTGGGGTCCTGGCTGCTCTACGGTTCGAGGTCCAATTGGACCATGCGGCGGTAGAGCCGGGGTCGGGTCAGGCCCAGCAGTCGGGCGGCCTTGGCCTTGTTGCCCTTCGCCTGCGCGACGGCACGTCGGATCAATTCGCGCTCGATCCGGCCGAGGAACTCACTTAGCACGATGGCTTCCTCCTTGCGGCTGGCCCGGGCGCCGGCCGCTCGCAGACCCAATCGCACCGAAGGGGGAAGGTCGTCGGCGGTGATCAGAGGCCCCGCGGCGCGTTGGTGCGCCTCGCGCACCGCCGCGCCCAACTCGTCGAGGTTGCCGGGCCATGGGCAGCTAGTCAACAGATCGAGCGCCTCCGGTGTGAAGCCTCCCAACTGCCGCCCGCCTTCGCCATTGCACTGTTCAACGAACTGCTGCGCCAGTACGGGCAGATCGCGGCGGCGCTCCGAGAGCGGCGGCAACTCAATGCTGATGGTACTGAGCATTGCGGCCAACTCGGGCTCGTACTTGCCTCGCCTGGCCAATTCGCCCGGCGGCTTTTCGGCGGTCGCCATCAACCGCAACGGGAAGGAGTGCTTGCCCAGCGAACGTGCCAATGCCCCGTGCACTTCCAGCGGCAGAAGGTCGGCATCGCACAGAAGCAGCGAGCCGCCGGTGGTATCCCGCCCGTCTTCGCCGGACGCGAGCGACCGGATCGTCGAGTAGATCAACTCGGCGGGAAGCACGGCACACTCCAAGGGCACCAGGCGGCCGGACCCGCCAGCCTTGGCGCCGTAGTGGATGGCCGCGGCCGTATGCCGTCGCCCGCTGCCAGGAGGGCCAAGGATCAACACGCTTTCGCAACAGCCGGCGGCCAGTTCGACCTGCCGGCGCGCCAGACAAACGGCCGGACTCTCGCCCACCAAATGCCCCGCACCGTAACGGGCAGCCGCCTCGCGACGGAATCGCCGGAGCAGTTCGTGCAGTTGAAGCGGTCCGGGTTCGTCGGCCGGTTCCGACTGGGGCGTTTCGGAGGCCAAGGCGCCATCGGCGTCCGACACGGCCATCGCCACGACCCCCAAAACATCTTCCGGAGTCGTTCCCAGCGGGATGAACCGCATGCGGCAAGTCAGCACGTTCCCGTCGGAAACGGGAACGGCAACGCTCGACTCCACGGCCGTACCGGACATGGCCTCCGGCGGCGGGCACAGCCCGGCAGCTATGGCCGTGGGGCCTTCGCCCGGCGAAGCGCTGGTGTAGAGACAGCGGGTTCCCGGCAGACCATCGGCGGCGGTACCCAGCCACTCTTTTGCGGCCTTATTCAGGAACACAAGCGTATAACGGGCATCGACGACATACAGGGGCGCATCGCCGGAGTCCAGCCGCCTTGCCAGTTCCGTCGCCGGTGTTCGCGATCTTCCCATCACTGCTACTTCCGGACGCTGGTGAAAATGTCGCCAGCCGAGATTCGCGATTCTTGCATGGTCGGGCGAACCATCGTGCCCGCTCCTATAGCAGGTACGTTGACAGTATATGCCCAGTCCACCATCGTAGCAATCCCCAGTTCCTTGGGGCAAGCGACACTTCTGGCACGCCGGTTGCCGGTGTATAATTGGGAGATCGTTCGTTTTCGGTACGTTTCCGCCGTTAAAGAAGAGACTAGGAGTGCGATTTATGAGAAGCATGTGCCTGACTACCGGCCTGTTGGCAATTCACCTGGCACTGGGAACCGCGAGTTGGGCGCAGGGGCCTGGCGAAGCGGGGCGCCGCCCCGGCTCAACCATCGAGAATCCGCTGCTGCCAAAGGACGACGAGGAACGCAGCATCCTGGAAACCCTTGAACGCATGCGGCAGGGCCCGCGGTATGCGAACGTCTCCGAGACGGATGGACGGCTGCTGCGCCTGCTGGCCGAGGCAACCAATGCGAAGCATGTCGTCGAGATCGGCACCTCGACCGGCGAGTCGGGTGTCTGGTTCGCCCTGGCCCTGCGTAAGACGGGCGGCAGGTTGACCACGCACGAAATCAGCCCCGAGCGGGCGAGGATCGCCGAAGAGAACTTCAAGACGGCCGGAGTCGACCACTTGATTACCGTGGCTGTCGGCGATGCCCACGAAACGATCACTCGCATTGACGAGCCGATTGACATCTTGTTCCTGGACGCCAACCCCGGTGGATACATCGACTACCTTGACAAGCTTCTGCCGAAGGTCCGGCCCGGCGGCCTGATCATTGCCCACAACATGCGCCGGCCTGCGCCCAACCCTGCTTACATCGAAGCCATTACGAAAAACCCCGAACTGGAAACCTCATTTCTGCTGATGGAAGGTTCCGGCATCGGGGTGACGATGAAGAAGCGTTGAACCGGCGCGATTCCTTCGGGGGCCCTATTGTGCAGGCTCGCTTCCTGCCGGTCCCTCCACTTGGGAATCGTACAGCGGCACTGCGTGATTGCCTGCCTGGAGCAGAATTCGGTAGTGAATCTTCGCCTGCTTGTCGACTAGTTCGATCAGGTCGAGGTAACCGAATCCCTCCTCGATTTTGTCCAAAATCGGCCGAAACTTGTCCCTTTCAGCGGAGCCCTGGGCCTTCTTCAATTGGTCCGTGTTCTTCTTGAATTCCGCTTCACCTTGCTGTCGCAACATTTCCGGCGGTCCCGGCAAGGGCATACGCCGCGGCGGTTGGTCGATGCGGCGCGTGATGGTCAGCCCCTTCCGGGCCGCGGCGAATGTTATCTGCAGGAGGGCAATTGGTCTGGGGTTCCGGTCGCGATCCATTCGCTGCAACGCCAAAGCCAACGGCTTCTTCACTTCGATCGGTCCGTCAGGCTTTGTCTGGAACGGGTGGTTCTTAGGATCAAGGCCCTCGATCTTGGTGATCTCAAGCCGCAGCAACTTGTCGTCGGGCAGGTCTTCGGTATCGATCGTCACGCGGTCGATCTTCTTGTCAAGGTCGAACTCCAACGGCGGCGCCGGGGCGGGTTTCGAGAACGCCAGCGTCTTCGATTCGCCGTCGATGTCCAAGTTGACATGGCAGAGCCGCAACAGCCCTGCGCCCTGGGTGGTCATCGCGGGCTCGAGCCACTGGAACTTCAACTGCCCGGGTTCCGGCTCGAACCAGAAACGCGCGATGGCCGTGCCGGCCTCCCCCTTGGGAGTCAACTGGACAATATACCCTCGGCCTCCTCCCTCGGTTGCCTCCCGGTTAATCGTGATTTCAGCGTTCGGCACGACCACCTCACCGCCGCTGAGCACCACAATCCACGGTGCCCGCTCGCGCACGTATAGCTTGCCAATCGTGATCGGCTCGGTGGGCGCCGGTTGCCCCTCTGCTGCGGCGAGTGGGGGAAGCTCCACCGTATCGGGGAAGTCGCGGAAGGTGGGCGGCTTTTCTTTCTTCGGAGGCGCGGGCTTCTCTTTGGGCTCGTCCGGCTTCGCCTCCTCCGATGGCTTCTCTTTGGGCTCGTCGGGCTTCGCCTCCTCCGGCGGCTTCTCCTTGGGCTCATCCGGCTTCTCGCCGCCCGACTCCGGCTTCTTCTCCGTATCGTCCGGCTTCGCATCATCCTTCTCGCCCGACGGCTCCTTCTCCTCGGCGCCCTGTTCGTCCTCCGCCGGCGTTTCCGGTTTCTCGTCCGGTTCCGGATCACGCGGTCTTCGGACAGGCGTGTCGTCGATACCCAGATCCATGTCAAGGTCCAGTTCGGCCCCGAGATCCAGTTCCTCGACAATGTCGGGCTGCCCTGCTCGGGCAGGTTGTCCAGACGCAGTGTCCGCGGGCTTGTCGCCATTGGCCGCAGCCGTCTCCACACCGGTCTGGTCGCCCGCAGAGCCGCCAAGCACGAGCAAGAGCGTAGCGACCACGACCAAAAGCAAAGCAGCCGCCGAGCCGCCACCAATGAAGATCCACTTGCGATGCGTTTTCAGGAACCCTTCCGGGCCGGCAGCGGCAGCCTCATCCTCCTCCGCCTTATCTTCATCCGGAACCGCCTTGCCGGCGCGCGATTTGGCTTGCGCGACCGGCGAATCGGCTCCGCCCGTCTCCACGGCAAACGCGGCACCCGACTTCGGCGATGACGACTCCCGTCCCGGGGGCTTGCCCGGAACCTTGCCTTCACGCTCAGCCGCGGCACCACGGGCAGGCGGGCGCCTTGCCGCGGGTTTCGCCGTGGGTTTCGCCGCGGCCGGAGCTGCCTTTCCAGGCTGCCGGCGATCGGGCGACTTGGCCTCCGGACCTGATTTCCGGTCCTTCTTCGGTGGCGCCGAACAAATCTTGCCGCCTTCCGATTCGTCGTCAGGAGCGTCTGAAGGCATCTGCTCCAATTCGACTTCCGGCGAAGGTTCGCTGGCCGCAGAAGGCGAGTCTTCCTCCGCGGGCGATTTCACATCGTCTTGATCGCTGCGGGCGGCTTCTTTCTCTTCTTTCCCTTTCGCAGTTTCCTCTTTGGACGCACGGGCCGATACCGTGGCTACGATCCGCGTTGCCGGCTTGGCCGGACACAGCTCCGCCAGCATCTCGACGACCTCGTCGGCCGAGTCGGGCCGGTCTTCCGGCCTTTTTGCGAGCATCTTGCGGCAGGCTTTCACTAGCAAGTCCGGCGTGTCGGGGCGCGAGCGAAGAATTCCCGGCGGCTGATGCCGCGCATGCTCTGCGGCTCGCTCGGCAGCGGTTCCTTCCGCGAAAGGCGGCTTCCCGGTCAGCAGGAAATACAAGGTGCATCCCAAGGAATAAATGTCGGACGCCGGCGCCGGCGACACGTCTGCCTTGAGCAGTTCGGGCGCCTGATAGTCCACGGCATCGAGCGCTGCCGGGGTATCTCCGTCGGCACCGGTCTCTTCCGTTGCTTCGTACCGACGCGCCGTTGCGATTGCCACAAGCTTCACTTGCCCGTCGGGACCGATGATCAGATTGGACGGCCGCACCCCACCGTGAGCCGCCTTGCGCCGATGCGACTCGGCCAGCCCGGACGCTGCTTGGCTCACGGCGGTGGCAGCTTCGGCAAAACCGAGCGGCCCATCTTCTGCAACCGTGGCGGCCAGGTCCCGTCCTTCAACGTACTGACTGATGACGTAGTAGCGGTCGCCGACCTGCTCGATGCTGTATACCCGCGCCAGATTCTCGTGCTCAACGCCCACCGCGGCGCGTACCGCACCGAGCAACCGCTTCTTCCGGTCGGCATCGCTCATCACGTCTCGCGGCAGACGTTTCAGCGCAACGCGACGGCCCAGCGTCTTGTGCTCCGCCAGGTAGACGTGGCTCCCGGAATGGGCACTCAGCGGCTGAATCAGACGGTATTCGCCGAGGAAGAACGACGCGTGTCCGGCAAGAAGTTGCTTTGCCTGCCAGCGACTGAGCAATTCCTTCTTCACCAGTCGGCCTGCAAGTGCCTTGGGATCAGGATCGTTTTCCGCAGCGATGCGAACGGCATCGAGGTGCTTCGGCTTCAAGAGCCGGCTCTTCTGAAGCACTGCGACGAACTGTTTGGCCGTGGAGATCGACATACGAAACGAGGGCCTTTGGGATTGATTGAAACGCATTTTCCAGGCAACCGGACCCAAAGCTTCATAATAACCACAACCCGACCGCATGACCAGTGCCCGGGATCGTGAATGCGGCAAGATCTTCAATCGGAAATGCGTACAACACCGATCTCCCACAACGGCCTGGACGGCGACTCACAAAAGAGGGGATAGCCTCCCGTTCGGCCGCGCCTGGGGCCTCCCTGCCACCGGCGCAACCCTGCCCCCCTCCAATGGTGTACAGAAGCCGGGCGTTTCGCGAGCAAACCGCAGACATCTGGAAGCACTGGCAGAAACGAAGAATGGCGACCAAGATACCTCACCCCGGATTATTTCTTCACGGCCCTTGCAGGATATCGAAGACGCATTATACTAAAAGGAGGTGCGTCTGGCTAAAGTCGCCGTTCTCAACGCGGCGCGGGTAGTCGCCTGCTCTTCGTTTCCCGGAGATCGCCGGCACCTCGGGTCAGAGGGTTCCGCCGTGGGCAAGCGGCGTGGCATCATTTTCTTAGGAGCGGTATGTACATGCGAACAGAAAGTCAGAAGGGGCGTTCCGGATCAGGTTTTACCCTGGTCGAATTGTTGGTGGTCATTGCCATCATCGGTATCCTTATTGCGCTATTGCTTCCCGCCGTGCAGGCAGCGCGGGAGGCCGCACGAAGGGCGCAATGCACCAATAACCTGAAACAAATGGGGTTAGCCCTGCACAACTACGAGAATGCGTTGAAGACGTTTCCCCCGGGTTGTATCTCGGGCATCCGAACCGCCACGGGTACTTCCACCGAGAGCCTTGATCCTTGGCAGGAGGCACAGACGACGTCGGGAAGTGGGAATATGCATGGAACAAGCTGGATGCTGCAGATCCTGCCCTATATGGAACAAAGCACTGTCTTCAATGAATGGAAGTTCACCTTCAACGTAACCGGCGGCACGAACCTGGTACTTGCCCAGAACGACATCCCCACCTATTACTGCCCCAGTCGGCGGAATGAGGTCGATACCGGGATGTTCCAATACCTTACGGACGATTGGCGGGGTGGCGGCAACGATTACGGCGCCTGCGCCGGAAGCGGGATCACCTTTGAGGAAAGCGGCAACAAAGCCTTTGTCGCGTCGACGGACGTAAACTATTGGCGGCACGCGCAGCGCCGCGGCATGTTCACCCTCAATAGTGGCACGCGGCACATGGCCCTCTTGGACGGCACGAGCAACACCATCGCCCTTGGCGAGGTGCAACGGCTGCGGCCCCTGTCAGGCGGTGCAAAGCGAAGCCAGGACGGCTGGGCAGTAGGCGGCTCGGCTACGCTGTTCTCGACGTACGAAGACCGGGCCAATGGCTCAATGAACAATGACTACTTTGAGTCGCCCGGCAGCAATCACACCGGCGGCGCTAACTTCTGCATGGGCGACGGTTCCGTGCAGTTCATCAGCGAGAACATCAAACGCGAGACGTTCCGCGATCTCGGTAGTATGGCCGACGGGCGAGTGCTTGAGCAGTTCTAGTGCTCCGTCGATTGTCGACTGACAGAATTGACAATCGTGGGGGCGGAAAGCGTAGGGTGGGTGGTTCCGGCTGTCTCAGCAGGCGGGTTCACCCACGCGCCGCGCCGTTCCGCACCTAGAAACGGAAGAGCCCTCGCTAGAGATCACATTCCTGCGGGTGCAGGAGCCGACCGGCAACGAGCTGGGGTGCAGCCTTCAGGTGGATTGACTACCACTCTGAAGTAGTATCTCTAGCAAGCCCGGTTCGTGCCTCAACTGCAAGTCCGTTCCTGCACCTCATTCTTACCCACTTCTCTGCCCCCTACGTGGGATAAGTTTCCAGCTTGTCTTCCTAGCCCAGAGTCCTTGGTGGGCCTGCGCAAGCCAATCCCGGGCTGGTTTGCACGCCGTGCGCTGGAAGCAGGCCCGGCACGCCTCCGATACCCCCCCACTCGAAATGAAGTTAATCCCCAGGCGGTCCTGGTTTCCCGGGTGGAATGCTGCGCTCATCTGTGGTAGTGTTACTCTTCGGTGTCTGCATACCATCAGTCTAGGGCCCCATTGAGGCCATACTTACTTGGATAGATCGGCTACCTTCAAGATGAGGCAGCGCCATGCGCCGGAAGTGGGCCATTGTGGGCGGATTTACCCTCGTTGAACTCCTGGTAGTCATTGCAATCATCGGGATCCTTATTGCCATGCTGCTGCCTGCGGTGCAGAGCGCGCGGGAGGCGGCCCGGCGGATGCAGTGCGCGAATAATCTGAAACAGTTGGGCCTGGCGTTGCACAACTACGCCAGCGCGCTAAGGGTCTTCCCGCCGGGCTGCATCGTGTCCACCGGGACACCACCTGGATACGATCCGTGGACCGAAGCCGCCCAGACGAGTCCCGGCACGCACGGTACAAGCTGGATGCTGCAAATCCTGCCCTATTTGGAGCAGGCAAGCCTGTATGGCCAGTGGGACTTCACCACCAGCGTTACCGGCAACGCAGCCTTGTCGCAGACCGACATTGCTGGCTTCTACTGCCCCAGCCGGCGAACCGCAGTCCGTTCGCAGGACAGGCCCGGCTTGCGGAACTCCGGTTGGACGGGCGGCGGGAACGACTACGGCGGCTGCGCAGGCGGTGGAAACGCCTGGGTCAACGACGACAAGAAGCCTTTCACACTCTCGGCGCCGGGCTCGGAACACTGGCAACGTGCGGATCGGATCGGTATCTTCACTCCGAACAGCCGAACTGCATTTATGGCCATTCAAGACGGCACGACCAACACCATGATGACCGGCGAACTCCAGCGCCTTCGCGGAACCGTCAACCAGCGCCGCAGCCAGGACGGCTGGGCCGTGGGCGGTTCGGCCACCTTGTTCACCACCAACGACAACGAAATCGGCGGCATGTATCAGACTGGCGGCATGAACAACCTGTTCTTCGAGTCGCCCGGCAGCGAGCATCCCGGCGGGGCCCTGTTCGGCATGGCCGACGGTTCGGCCCGTTTCATCAGCGAGAACATCAGCACGACGCTGTTCCGCCATTTGGGCTCGATGGCTGACGGAGAACTGGCCCAAGTGCCGGACTGATGCGGGAAAGGCCTCTTATGAAAGCAGAACGAACCGCCGGACGAACTCGCCTCCTGACGGCTGTGACCGTCTGCTGGTCGGTGTTCAGTGCCGTGCGCGGGCTCCCGGCAAGCCCGCCGCAGGGGCCGAACCTGCCGAACCCCGGCCCACCTACGAAACTCGTAGCGACCTGCTGGGGGGCCGCGGGACGCGTGTCGGGATCGTTGCATGTGCTCGATACGGGCAACGGCCGGTGGATGATCGACTGTGGCGCCGTCTTCCCCGATGGCGAAGGAGACGCCGCCCAGCGCGAAGCCGAGCGGCTTTCCGCGCGGCTGCCGATCGATGCGGCTGCGGTCGATACTCTGCTGCTGACCCACGCTCACGCCGACCACTGCGGGCGCGTGCCGCTCCTGGTGAACTCGGGATTCCGGGGGCCGATCATCGCCACGCAGGCGACGTCGCTGCTGCTCGACCCGATGCTCGGCAGCACCGTCCGCCACGACCGGCTGCAACCGCGCACGTGGGTCTGGTCGGAGCGTTCGCTCGCCGGGGCCCAGAAGAGCGGCCGCCGGCTGACGGTCCATTGGCAAGCCTGCCGTTATGCCGGCAGCATTGCCGAAAGCAACCTGGCCACGCAGATCTGCTCGGCCAACGAACTCGACGAGCGGCTGCGGCAGTTCGAGCCGGGCGTCTCGCCCGCGTTGTGCCGCGCCTGCATCAAGGCCGAAGTCGACGGCATCCTGCGGCGGGTGTACCCCATTGCGTACAAGGAGCCGGTCCGCCTGGCGCCCGGCGTGCGCGCCGGCCTGCTCGACGCGGGCCACATTCCCGGCTCGGCCAGCGTCGTGATGGAAGTCGAATTGCAGGGGAAGCGCGTGCGGGTGCTGTACTCCGGCGATTTGGGAAGTGATCTTTCGCCCGTCCTGGCCGGCCCGCGGCCCGCGCCCAATGCCGACGCCGTATTCATTGAGGCCACGTACGGCGCGAC
>JAVEUP010000203.1:0-14178 GCA_034005525.1 Thermoguttaceae bacterium
TTGTATTGGTTGGGGCACCATTTTTGCGCTATTCGGAGGGTGAACCGATGCCCCCGATGGACGCGAAGGCCACCCACGCACCGGACCTTGACCCCGATGAACCAATGGGACCGATTGAACCGGTGGACCCGTCACGGCCGGGATTGGCCACCGCCCCGTTTAGCGAGCAACAGGCCCGAGCGCATCAGGAGGTTTGGGCCGAGCACCTCGGCCAGCCGCTGGAGATTACCAACAGCATCGGGATGAAGCTGGTGCTAATTCCTCCCGGCGAGTTCATGATGGGCTCGCCTTGGTCAGAGGAGCGTCGTGACAGTGACGAAGGTCCTCAGCACCGTGTACGGATCACGAAGCCTTTTTACTTCGGCGTGTACGAGGTGACGCAAGAAGAATACGAGCGGGTGATGGGTACGAACCCGAGTGCGTTCTCGCGAAGTGGGCGCAACAGCGACCGGGTTTCGGGACTGGACACGAGCCGCTTCCCGGTCGAGATGGTGAGTTGGAACGACGCGGTGGAGTTTTGCCGGAAGCTTTCGGCGTTAGCTGCGGAGCGATTGGCTGGCCGGGAGTATCGTTTGCCGACGGAAGCCGAGTGGGAATATGCCTGCCGGGCGGGGACGACCACACGTTACAGCTTCGGCGACGATGTATCACAGTTGGGCCAATACGCATGGTATCAGGGCAATTCAAACCGGCGAACGCAGCCTGCGGGGCAGGGAAAACCCAACGCCTGGGGGCTGTACGACATGCACGGTAACTTATGGGAATGGTGTTCGGACTGGTATGACGCGAAGTACTACGCGAACTCGCCGGTGGACGACCCACAGGGGCCTGCATCCGGCTCGGGCCGCGTGCTTCGCGGCGGTTGCTTGTACTACATCGCCGGGTACTGCCGGTCGGCGATCCGGTCTAACCGCTATCCGGTCCTCCGATTCCACTACCTGGGCTTCCGTCTGGCCCTAGTTCCGGCGGACCCGAAGGCCACCCACGCACCGGACCTCGACCCCGATGAACCAATGGGACCGATTGAACCCGTGGACCCGTCACGGCCGGCATTGGCCATCGCCCCGTTTAGCGCGCAGCAGGCCCGAGCGCATCAGGAGGCTTGGGCGGAGCACCTGGGCCAACCGCTGCAGATTACCAACAGCATCGGAATGAAGCTGGTGCTGATCCCGCCTGGGGAGTTCATGATGGGCTCGCCGGAAGGCGAGAAGGATCGCCAGGAACGGGAAGGCCCTCAGCACCGTGTGCGGATTACCCGGCCTTTCTACTTCGGCGTGTACCAGGTGACGCAAGAGGAATACGAGCAGGTGATGGGTACGAATCCGAGTGCGTTCTCGCGAGATGGGCGCAATAGCGGTCGGGTTTCGGGGCTGGACACGAGCCGATTCCCGGTGGAGAGCGTGAGTTGGAACGACGCGGTGGAGTTTTGCCGAAGGCTTTCGGCATTGCCTGCAGAACGATCGGCGGGTCGGGAGTATCGCTTACCGACGGAAGCGGAGTGGGAATATGCGTGCCGAGCGGGGACAACGACGCCGTTTCACTTTGGGAGCGTTTTGAACGGCCGTCAGGCGAACCACGATGGGAACTATCCCTACGGCACGAGCGAGAAGGGACCGTACTTGGAGCGTACGACGACGGTAGGCAGTTACAGCGCGAACGGTTTTGGCTTGTACGACATGCACGGTAACGTATGGGAATGGTGCGCGGACTGGCATGCCGGCGACTACTACGCGAACTCTCCGGTGAACGATCCGAAGGGTCCTGCATCCGGCTCGGGCCGCGTGATCCGCGGCAGTAGCTGGGGCAGCTTCGCCGGGCGCTGCCGGTCGGCGAACCGGTCTGGGCCCTCGCCGGGCTTCCGGGCCATCGTCCTGGGCTTCCGGCTCGCCCTAGTTCCGGCGGACGAGTAGTCCAGCCAGTCAAGCGAGCGGAGGTCGAGCGGCAGGCGAGGCGTCCCGACCGGAGGGCGAGCGGAGCGAGAGCCCGCCGGCCGCTCATACCGTAGCGAGCGCGGGCCAGGAACAAGGTGCTCCTGGGGCTGGGCGAATCCCAGCGAAATTCGGCGGGCGCCATGTTGATCTGGGGGATATACGACACTGGGCCGGCCGGTGTTGGATCGTGAATATACAGCGGGGGGAAGTGATGACCATGCAACGAACTACCAGGCGCATGGCAGCCGGAGCAGCCGTTGTGCTGATTCTGCTCACCTTGGTGTGGCTGGTGCGAAGCGAAGGGCGACGGAACCGCGCGGCAATCCGGGAAGCGGCCGAGCAGGTAGACGTCCCGCAGCCCGCCGAGGTGGCCGAGAACGCGGAACGCGTTGTGGAGAGTGCGTCGGAGGCTGCCGGACGCTTGGTGCGCGAGGTGGGCCGGGTGCTGCGAGGCCCCGAAGACACACCGCCGGACGAAACGCGGGTTGAGTTGGCTGATCGTCAGGCTGGAAAGCCTAACCTACGTGCCGAAGAGGAAAATTCGGGCGGCGCCGTACCCGAGCCGGGGGCCGAAGACCGGCTGGGCAACCTGTTCGGTAATCTCGTTGATCTTGCCAGGGAGACAGCCCGCGAACTGGACGACGTGGGACAAGAGGTGCTGCGCCTATCGCCCAAAGAGGAGACACGCGTGGGGCGGGAGATCCATGCGGCGGTTGGGCGCGAGCAGGTCGTGCGCGCCATGCCGCAACTGGCTCGACTGGCAGCCCCCCTCGTCCCACCGGGTGAACGAGAGAAGTATCGTTTCTTCGTCATGAAAAGCGACGAGTTGAACGCCTTCGCGCACGTGGGTGGCTACGTGTACGTGACGAGTGAGGCGTTGAAGGTGTTCGCCGACGACTTGCAGTTGCAGTTCCTACTCGCCCACGAGATCGCGCACATCCACCTGGGGCACTCATCGCAGCGGGTCACGTACGCCGCCCGCGCTGCGGAACTCGCCGGCCCGATGGCTGCCACTGCCACGCAGTTGGCCTACTTGGCCGTGGCCCTGGGCTACTCGCAGGAACAGGAACTCGAGGCCGACGCATGGGCCTTTCGCGCCATGCTTGCCCTGGGGCACCGCCGTGAGAACGTGCTGAACGCACTGCGGCGCATGCAGGCGCACATCCCCAAAGGGGAAACGGACAGGATGCGGGAGGCCCCCCGTGGCGTACCGCAGCGAGTGTGGCATGAAATCGAGGACCACCTGAGTTCCCATCCACCGTTCGCAGAGCGAATCGAGAGACTGGAGTCGCTGCCGGCGGCCGACCGTCGATAGGCCGGGTTATCCATGTAGGGTGGGACAAGGTCGCGTAAGTCCTTGGTGGGACTGCGCAAGCCACGCCTCGGGTGGTTTGCACGTCGTGCCCTG
Organism: Thermoguttaceae bacterium; assembly: GCA_034005525.1. GTDB lineage: Bacteria > Planctomycetota > Planctomycetia > Pirellulales > Thermoguttaceae > PWXP01. The sequence continues at coordinate 3,340 of JAVEUP010000203.1, forward strand.
GAAGCAGGCCCAGCCGAGCGACCGAAGTCCCACCAGGGTCTGGGCTTGCTTGTCACCACCCTACATCCTCATGAATAATCCGGGGTAGTCCCGTCAATGTACGTCGCGGGCGCGGAGCACGCCGTAGATCGCACCGGTCAGGAGAACAAGCGTGGTCGCCAGGCTGAACATGCTCGCGGTTACGCCCATCCGATCGCTCTCGCGAGGGAAGAAGCTTTCGGCCATGTCGGGCGGCGGCGAGTCGCTGGCCGATACAGCTTCGCCGGGCGGCATGGTCGGCACCGCACCTTTCGGTAGTGGCGGCTGCTTCGGCCGGTTGTCGGTTTCCAACAAGAGCAGTCCCTCGAAGGCCCAGCGGGATGGCATGGTGTTGGCCAGTACCGTTACGGGCTCTTTCATTCGGTGCAACGGCTGCAGCGCGCCGGCCAGCATGATCATGGGCAGCAGGACCAACGGCAATACGGCCACCGCCACTTCCGAAGTGCGGGCCAGCGCCGAGACCGCCAGTCCGATGGCGACCCCAATGAGCGACGTAAGCCATAGCAGCAACAGGATGGCCAGCCAGGGGCCGGCCAGTGCGGCTCCGCGGCCCACAATAATCAGCAACAGCCACGACTGGATGAGGCACAAGCCGCCCAGGACCGTGAACTTCGACCCGATGTAGGAGGGGATTTTCAAGCACACCATCCGTTCACGATGATAGATGGCCCACTCGCCGACGATTTCTCGGACCGCATTCGAGCATCCGAACCACAGTGCGGCCAGGACCATCAGCAACATGGTGGTGCCGGTGGCTCCGGCCACCTGCCCCCAGTTCTCGGCGGTGACCGTCTCGGCTGCCTGGTGGCCGAAGACCAGCACGATCAGCGTGGCGATGATCGGCGCCTGGGCGAACAGTACCGCCGTATTGGTCGTATCCTTGGCCTTGACCACGACGGTCCGCTGTACCAGCGTCCACCACTGCGCGAAGCCCCACTCCCGCTCCTCTCGCCCTTTTTCCAGGGAAACCCCAGCGGCGCTGTCATCGGCCGGCGCCCTGTTCGGTGCCGAGGCTGCGCGATCGTCGACGAACTGCCGTTTCAAAACGGATGCGTTGTACTTCGCCACCCATGTTTGCACCCTGTCGGACGCCAGGCCTCGCAGAACACCCTCCGGTACCAGGGTAGCAGCTTGGTGTGGCCCGGCGGTGGGTGGGTGGAAGAACTCGATGGCCTGCGGGTACGCCGGCCCGTAGTACACCAATCGGCCCGGTCGCGCCGCACCGGTGTCGCGGGCCACGACGATGAGGTTGTCCAGCATTTGGTACGCCTCAAGGCTCGGCTGGTGGACCGTAAGCAGGATCGTCTTGCCCTCGTCGGCCAGTTTGCGGAGCAATCGCAGGACCGTCAGCGCGTCTTCGCTCGACAGGCCCGAAGTCGGCTCGTCGAGAAAGAGGACGGATGGGCGGGTCAGCAACTCCATCGCCAGGTTGACCCGCTTCCGCTGCCCCCCGCTGATACCACGCTTTTCCGTGGACCCGATAAGCAAGTGCTCGGTCCCTTCCAGCCCGACGGCGCGTACTACCTCGCTGATCAGACGGTGAATCTCGGCATCGCCGTAGTCTGCCGGCAAACGCAGGCGGGCCGTGTAGTAGAGGGCCTGCTGGACGGTCAGGTCCCGGTGCAAGATGTCGTCCTGGGGCACGTACCCGATGACCCCCTGGAACTGGGCATAGTTTCGATACAGGTCCTGACCACTCAGGAGTACCTCGCCCGAAGCAGGGCGAGTGTAGCCGTTCAGCGCGCTGAGCAACGTGGTCTTGCCGGCCCCGCTGGGTCCCATGACGCCCACCAATTCTCCGGGTAGGACGGTCAGGGAAACGTCCTCCAGCAACCGCGTGTTGCCCACTTCGACCTCCACGCCGCGGGCCTGGACCGTGATGCTGCCACCCCAGTCGCGCTGCTGAAGCTCGCCTTGAGGCGTCAGTTGAAACGTGTAGCGGCCCAGGGCAATCGTGTCGCCAGCCTGGACCTTCACCCGGCCGGCGATGCGGCGACCGTTGACGAAGCTGCCGTTCGTCGAGCCCAGGTCTTCCAGGACGGCCCCGCCACCGGGCAGACTTTCCAGCCGAGCGTGCGACCGCGAGACGCGCGGGTCGTCGAGTACCACGTCGTTGTCGGTGGCGCGTCCGATACGAACCACCCCCTGCCACGGCTGCTGCTCGACCTCCGGCCAGGGCATGGGGACCGATTTCCCGAGCGTGACCGTGTCGCCATGCGACACCGCTACCGCAGAAGCAATGCGCAGTCCATTGACGAATGTTCCGTTGGTCGAGCCAAGGTCCTCCAGTAGAAAGCGATGGCCTTGTTGCGTCAGACGGCAGTGCCGGGCCGAAACGGTGGGCAGGTCGATGACCAGGTCACAATCCGCACCGCCGCCGATGACCCAACTGCGGGTCACGGACTCGCCAGATTGATTTGCGGCAGATGCGCCCATCGTTCAGTTCTCGAAGGACTCGGCCGATCCCTGAACGCCCATTATGGTCGTGTTCGCTGACCGGTCAACCACCCCGGAAAGCCTGGTCGGCTCGCGTGATGCCAAAAGTGAGTGCCGGGAAAACCCCCGACGACTCCTCGGAAACTGAAAGCTGTCGCCATAGATCGAACTCGAATGCCGCGGGCACGAACTGCGGCGAATGGTGCGGCCAAGGATACTCGGGGTTGGGACCGTCGCATGCGAGCGCTGGGGCCAAGCGTTCCAAATCGTACACTAAGGACAGCGAGGTGCGAGCCCAGCTTTGGAAATCTTCGAACCGCCCGAATCCAAAGATGTCGGCAATTCGCTGCCGCTTGGGCTGCTGGACCTGCAACAGAGCACGCATGAACAGGCAGAAACCTGTGTGGCTTTTCTTGGGCGGCTCGTGCGACATCGCCAGAAAGTACGCTTTGCTGAGTTTCTCGGCCACCATTTGCAGATAATGGAGTTGGTGGCATGGCGCCACGCCTTGACGCCGGAGGATCGCCAAGACGCCATGATCGGAACGGGCCTGTTCCCACCAGCATCGTTGGTAATCGTTCATTCTATGCTCGCGAATAGGGAACAGCGTTCTCCAACGACCAGCCCGACGGCAACGGCAGGGACGACTGACGAATTGGATCCCATTGGCTTGGCGTCACGTCGAGCACAAACAGCCTGTGCTCCGATTCCGTTCCCATATCGACGCCGAAATCGACCGGTTCGAGTGTGTCGTCGTTTCTGTCCGCGATCAATTCGTTGACCTCCACGAATCGAATGTCTCGCGCCGGGGCATCAGCGGGCAGGTAGTAGACCTCGCAAACCCCCGGATCGGTGTTTAAGTGCTGTTTCGCGTACCAACGCGCCATCGAGTCCCTATCGAAATCGGTTGCCTGCATTACACATACCTCGCACGTGGAAGGTTATGGGCAAACTGTTCGATCGTTGCCTCGTCGCGGCCCCAGCTTGCGCCCGCAGCTTCACGCATTGTCCCACCGCGGGCGACCGATGTCAAACGCTGGCGTTTGAATAATGTCAGTTGCACGTGCCTGAATGTCGGCGGTTGTTTGCGGGTTGGCGGCGTACACTTCATCCATGACTGTGCGGCGAAGACACGAAGCGTCCTCTCGTCGAAAGACTCACCGGCGTTGCTGAAGGCCGTGGCAGAGCCTTCGGCAACAACCGCTCCGTGTCCGAATCGGAGTTTCACCCCTCCCAAGTGGGCCATTGATCTATTTCGGCCCCAGCTTCGCGCCACAAAGAAGTCGCAGGGGGGAGGCTTGACAGCTATGGCTCCGAGCAGGAGGATGGCAAGTGACAGGCGGCTGGCGATCGATTCGCGATTCGGCTCGCTCGCTTATCATCAGGGAGACGCGTCATGAATTGGCGCTCTAAGGTCGTGCCCGCTGTGGTCGCCTCGGCCGTCTCCGCCGTCGTCCAGGGGGCGAAAGAGTTCTCCCGAAAGACGGCGTACGAAGCTCGACGCGACGACCGCCGTCGGGATCGCCGCTTCCATCCGGCCACTAAGTGTCTGAAGTGGCTCAACCCTTCTGCTCGGAGGATGTTCTGATGTCGCGCAATGGAACAGTACCGCGTGTCGTGGTTACCGCCAGCTTAACGGCCTGGGTGGCCTTGGTCGGATCAGCAACCTGCCTGCTGCTCCCGCCGGTGCTTGCGGCGGAAGGCTTCGTCTATCGGCGAACGGATGACGTTTCGGCCCCGGATTCGCAGGCTGCTGACGAAGCGCGGGCTACCCTGGCGCTTGTCCTCTACAAACAGCAACGCAATCTGTTCGACTACCGCTATCTCGACGAGGCCGAACTTGCCCGGTTGCAGAAAGAAGCCCAGGTGACCATTGAGGAAGCCGCCGCCCTGACGACACGGTTGAAGGCCACTACCGGACTAGCGCCGGTCGATATCACCCTGGCCGAGCAATTCGGCAGAGCGCTCAAGGACACGATCGACGACGCGCAGGCCGCCGGTGGCACGTTGGCGGAGCCATTCGGATCGCTCGACAGCCTGTCGCCGCAATCGATCGAAGCACTCCGGGACAAGCTCCTCGGCGACACCATTGCCGTGCGCGACGTCGCGCGAGCGAACCTCGCGGCGCTGCAGACGGTCGATAACGTGGCTCGCGGAATCGAACGGGAGGAACGCTTGAAACGCGAGAAGGAGTTGTCGGCGCTGAATCGTGCCCGGCTGGCCTGGCAGACGGCCCGAAGCCCCGAGGCGGCCAACGCGGCGCGGCGCGATTACGATCGGCAGATGGGGGTTGTCCGCGCTTCGACCGAGCAATTCCAGCAACTCCAGAAGTCGCGGCTGCGCGCCGAATCGGCCATCCGGTTCTTCGAGCAGGTCGAGCCGGCGATGAGCCAGTTCGAGGCCGCCACCACGCACCTTGCCGCGGCCCATCGCATGACGCAGGATCTCTCCGGCATGGACCGGGCCGACCAGATGCTCGAAGCGGTCGAAACACTCAGTGCCGTGGCCGACTGGGGAATCCAGAAAATGGGGCGGATGAACGCGGAACAGCTCGCCCGCGACCGGGACTTCTTGAAAGTCACGATCCTTAGTCCGCGCTTCGGCACGGGCAGCGACTCGACCTACGTCAATGCCGTGCTGGGCCGGATGAAGTACTCGGAAGGCGACGCCAAGGTGCTCGAACAGGCGTGGGGGTGGACGCACAAGACCCAAGCGATGGCTTCGGAGTTGCGAACGCGAATCCGGCAGGCGCGGACCATTGTGAAAGAACTCGATGACTGGCGATCGCGATACCGTGAACGTGAACACGAGTATGGCGACATCCAGACGGGCGAGACCCGGCAAATGGTCGCCGCCTTCGACGGGGTGAGCCGCGCCCTGCTTGCGGTTCCCGACCTGCTGAAGAAGAACTTCGGCCTGCCCGATCAACACCTGGCGTGCCAGGCCCTCCGGTACGTCGGTCACACGGCAGGCATGTTGCCGACGCTGGTCGACCGGTTCTCCCATCACAAATCGCAGCGGGACCAGTTCGTCTCGTTACCGCTCGGTTGGAACTTGCCGGCCGGCGCGGACGCGCCGGTGCTGAAGGCCCGTCACATGTTCTTGCACCAGATCGGCCTGGCAGCCTATTCGGATCTGGATGGCGGGGACCAGCAGACCGTGTTCGTGCCGGCGCGTGGTCAGGCGCCGCGTTACGTCAGGTTGACGCGCGACGAATTCAAGGAAGTCCTGCGTGCGATGTCGGTCTTTACGACGCTGACCGGTCGCAATCCCACCCAGGACGAGTTTCTGAGACTCTGCGAAAGCCGGGGGCAGGGGCCGCAGACCAGCGGGACCCAGACGTTTCACTACGCGAATCCGGATCCCGGTGCAATGGAGTTCTTCCAGGTGCAGGAAAGATCACTTGCTGTAAGCGAACTCTTGCGGAGAAAGCCCGACGACGTATGGCCTATGCCGCGCTACGCCGACGTGCACGTCGGTCGCATCGTCCAGATCGTGACCGACTGGAACGAGTTCGCCCCACCGCTGCAAAACCCTTTCGACGTCGTGGAGTTGCTCAAGATCGAGTCCAGTGAGTTTTGGGGAGTGAACCCGGCGAAGCCCGCCGAGCAGCTTCGCTTCCGCACGCTCAGCCGGCGTCATGAGGAGCTGGTGGGACTCGTCCGCAAGGCCTACGGACAGGGGGCTTCCCTGGGACTGGGGCAGTCGCAGTTGATGCAAGCGATTCTGCTGGAGCCCGAGGGAAAGAGCCCGCTCGAACGGCATTTGCGTGTCCGGGCCGCACAGGGCCCGCCGGCCGGCAAGTACGAGGTGGCGGTGACTGCCACGCAGCCGGAGTTGCGAAAGCTGCGAATCGTGGTGACCAGTTCGGCCCCGCGAAGCACGGCGCCGGAACGGATCGAGACGAACGTCGAGGTGCTGTTTCCAGGCCGGGACGCCCCGAAACCGGTCAGGCTTTCTCCGCCCGAAAACGGCGACGGAAAGAACGTCCTCTTCGGCGAGGTGGAGGTCCCGATAGCAGCCTTGGCCCAGGATGGACGGGCCCGTTGCGTGGCGACGGTCCGTTTCGACGAGGTGAAACAGACCGCCGAGGAGTGGCTGCGCCTGCCGACGCTCCTCCGTCCGGCCGATCCCACCGTATCCCCAGACGTGCAATCCTACGTGTCCTACCAGTTTTGCACGGCCGTCTATCATCATCCGCAGTTTCGGCTCGGTTCCGGCTCAGAGTGCGAGGTGGTGTTGGTCGTCCGGAATCCGGACGGCGGCGAACGTTCCTTGAACGGTCCGTTTCGCTACGATCGCGACCTTGAATCTCTGACCGTGATATCCACCGATGTGCGCGTGGACGATGCCGAAAGATGGCCCGCGGGCGTTTACTACTGCCGGTATGAGTTTCGGTTCCCGGGCCACCTTGTGAATACCGATTGGGTGCCATTCGAGGTGCTCCCCCCGCGCACCGACGCCCCGCCGGCCGGCGACGTGGCCGGCGATCCCTCCGAGACCCGTTCGGACGAGATGGCCGTGCCGGATCCCACCGGCCCGTTGCGGGCAGCGCAAGCGCGGGCGATGGACTTGTCCGGCTACTTGCAGACTTTGGCCAGCGACGTTCGCACTGCCACGGCTGCGGTTGAGAAGACCGCACAACAGATTGCCGCGCAAGTCGGTCCCCTGGAAGCCCAGGCCGACGGCCTGTTGGCCCGGATCGACGATCTGACGTCCCGGCAGGCCGAAATCGCTCCCCTCGCCGCGCAGATCAGCGCTGCGGCCGAAAAGGCCATCGAGGCGCAGCATGCGGCCCGGCGCGCCGCCGATGCCGCGTGCGCCGCCGCCGATCGCGCCGCCGCCGCCGCGTCGCGTGAACAGTGGCAGCAGGAGATCGACGCGGCGAAGGCCCACGCCGCCGAAGCGCGCCGCCATCAAAAAGAGGTTGCCGACCACACGGCGGCAACCCTGCGGCTGGCTGCGCGATTGCGGGAACTCGACGCTGCCATGGACGGCTTGGCGAAGGAAATCGGGAACTTGCAGCAGCAGGCTGCCGAACTGCAGGCGGCGCTGCTGGGTGCCCGGGAGACGCTGGCGGTAGCGACGCAGGCCGCGTCGGACGCGGCCGAGACTGCGGAACAACTGCGCGGTGTGCGGCAGTTGGCCGATGGGTTGCTTGCCGCCGGCCGGGCCGCACTTGCCCCGTTCGGCGAGAATCCGCAAGCTCTTCAGTATGGCCGGCAGTTGCAGGTGCTGCACGGACAAATTACCGAAGCGTCGAAGCCGGCCGAGTCGCTGCCGGCCGCGATCGACACACTCGTCGGCAATGCCGCCACGGCCTTCAACGATGCGGAGGGCAAATTGCGACCGGTCGTTGAAAAGATTGCCGGCCTGAAAACGCCTGCGAATCCGCATCGCAACGAGTTGCTGACGGCCTTGGCTCAGGCCGACGTGGCGGAAGTATGGTTTGGCCGGGGCACGATCGAGATCGGCCGTGCTGCCGCGTGCTCCAGCCGCGCCGAGGCGGTGCCGGCCCCAAGGGAACCGGACCGGGAGGTCCCGTTGGACGACCTGGCGCGCGGTGTGCGGAAAGTGCCGCCGGCGGATATGCCGCCCGACATCGATCAACTGGCGCGCGGTGTACGGAAAGTACCGCCGGCGGATACGTCGCCCGACATCGATCAACTGGCGCGCGGCGTGCGGAAAGTGCCGCCCGCCACGAGGCCGCCGGGGGGTGACGGTGGCAGTGGGATGGACAGGGCGCGCACGGTGCCACCGCCCGACACGCCGCCTGCGGATACGAAACGGACGCAGCCGGTCAAACCCCGTGGGGTCGCGGCAGATGACGCCAAACCGGTGTACGCCGTGTACGCCGTCCACCCTTATCCCTCGCCGCCGCGCGATCCGCAGCAGTTTCAGCCATGGATGCAAAGGGCGCTCGACCCGCGCACGTTCCAGCCCCAGGCACAGCCGATGGGGCACATTGCGTTCCACGTTACGGGGCAGGTGCTCGACGCATATCGTCAGCATGAGCAACGGCGGCAGGCCGGGGAGACCAAGGAGCCCTTTCAACTATTCCGCCCCAACGCCCGCTATCATCAGATGATGGACACGGCCGCTGGAGGTGGACAACGGATGCGTGCGCCACTCCTGCTTTCGTTCGTGCGGCTGGAGCGGGAAGAGCCGGTCTGGGTGCGGCAAACCCGGATTGGCATCCAGCCTGCCACGGCCCTCGCCGGCGACATCCACCCGCTGGGCGATTCCAGAACGCGCGGCTCCTGGAGCGCGCAATTGCAGGGAAACCCCCTTGCATTCGGGCCGCTGCAATACGACGGCGACGACAACTGGACTTTGGAAACCCGCGGTCACGCGGTCGGGTTCATGAAGAACCTGATCCGCGCGATTGAGGGAATGTTCCGATAACCGTAACTCATTCTGAGGAGGGAAGACCATGAACGATTCCTGCAGATCGCCGTTGCGGATCGGCGCGGTTTGCGCAGCCGCAATCACAGGGGTCATGCTGGCCACCTGCATGGCCCAAACGTCGCGGACACTCATGGAGTTTCACGGCGTTACGCCGGGCGAATCGCGTATCGACTCGCTGCGTGCAGGCGAGTGGAATCAACTCGTTTCCCAATCGACGGCGGCCGACGGAACGCGCCACCTTGAGTTTCACATCGCTCCGTGGAAGAAGGTGGTCGTCGTCGCGAAAGGCGATCGCGTCGTCGGCATCGACCTGTTCCCGCCGCGGGGCCTGACGGGCCAGAAGGCCTGCGACGCATTCGGACTGGGCCGAGTCATGATAGCCGACCAATTGCCGCCGGAGGCCCGCTTCGCGACCGAGGGAATCGCGGGCACTTTGTACGAATCCGAAGCCACGTTCGTATTGATCGAAATGGAGGATCAGGATGGACTGCAACGAGTCAGAAGGCTCCGCTTCTTCGGCAACAGGCCGCTGCCCGCAGGCGGAACAGCAGAAGGAGGGCGGCCCGCGCCGGCAACCCAGCCCGATTCCTCCGGCCAGCCCCCAGCCCCCCTTGCCGTAGCCGGAGTGATCCAAGCAATGCAGCCCGATCTCTCCGGCCGGCCCCCGGCCGCCGTCGTCTCGTTCAACGCTCAGCAGGCTCGGGCATATCAAGAAGCGTGGGCGAAATACTTGGGGCAACCGGTCGAAATGACCAACAGCATCGGCATGAGACTGACCCTGATTCCGCCGGGCGAGTTCGTCATGGGCTCGACGGTTTCGGCAGCGGAGATCCATCGTCGCTTTCCGGGTGGGCGGGTCGAGTGGTACGAACGCGAGCATCCGCCTCACAAAGTGCGGATCACCAGGCCGTATTACCTTGGCACGCATGAAGTGAGCGTGGCGGATTTCGAGCGGTTCGTGACGGCCACCGGTTACAAGACGACGGCAGAGAAGGAAGGCAACTCGCAGGGCTACCAAGATGGAGAATGGAAGGCGGTGGAAGGGTTGAACTGGCGCAGGCCGGGTTTCGCCCAGCAATCGACGCATCCGGTGACGTGCGTCAGTTGGGATGATGCGGTGGCATTCTGCCAGTGGCTCAGCCAAAAGGAGGGGCGGACGTACCGTTTGCCGACCGAGGCGGAGTGGGAGTGCGCGTGCCGCGCGGGGACGGACACGCTGTCTTTCTGGGGCGATGATCCGGACGCGGGCGAAGGGTACTTGAACGCGGGCGACGAGACTGGCACGCCGTCCGGTGGGGCGTGGATGCACAAGTTCGGCTTCAGGGACCGGTACGTGACAACGTCGCCCGTGGGGCGGTTCAAACCGAACGCGTTTGGGCTGCACGATATGTTGGGCAATGTTGCGGAGTGGTGTTCAGATTGCTACGGAGGCTATGCATCGACGGCTGTGGCCGATCCGACGGGTCCTACGATGGCACCATACCGCGTGGTCCGCGGCGGTGGCTGGAGCAACTGCGCCGGGCTCTGCCGGTCGGCGTACCGCAACGGGAGCGAGCCGGCGAACCGGGGCGACCGCTTCGGCTTCCGCGTCACCTTCAGCCCCACGGCGGCAACGGGCAAGTAGAACCGGCGCGCAGCGGCGCCGGCGCCGATGCCAAGCCGGGCCGCCGCGTGCCGCTACTTCACGACCGTCGGCTCGAGCGGCCTTCGTACCGACGAGGGATGCACGCCTGCCTGCATGGCCATGAGCAGGCCGGCGGCCTCGAGGTAGTTCGCGACGTAGCTGAACCGCGGGTGCTCGGGGACGTTCAGGCAACTGCGGTTCTCGCGGACCACGATCACCGGGATGCCGGCGTCGAGACACGCCTGATGCGGAGCGCCGAAACACCCGTAAGGCGAGACCATGCAATCCACGTCCCGCACGCTCACGCCGCACTCGTAGCAGATCGGAAGAGC
>JAVEUP010000204.1:0-14149 GCA_034005525.1 Thermoguttaceae bacterium
TGGAACCCGAGCCTCGAGTTGGTCGACGTCATGGCCGCCGACTTCACCGGCGACGGCAAGGCCGATATCGCCGGCCGGATCGCCAGCACCGGCGACTGGTGGATGGCCGAGTCCACCGGCACCGGCTTCACCAACGCGAAATGGACTCGGTGGAACCCGAACCTCGAGTGGGTCAACGTCATGGCCGCCGACTTCACCGGCGACGGCAAGGCCGATGTCGTCGGCCGCATCGCCACGACCGGCGACTGGTGGGTGGCGGAGTCCAACGGCGATAGCTTCACCAACACGAAATGGACTCGGTGGAACCGGAACCTCGAGTGGGGTCCGGTACTGGTGGGCAATTTCGCCGGCGCGGCCCTGCACGCCGAGTCGGCGCCCCCGGCCGGCCAGCCGGCGCCCGAGTCGATCACGACGGCCGACTTGCAGCCGATCGTCGAGGAGGCGGCCTTGCGATTGTCGGCCGATCTGGCAGGCTTGTCCTTCCAGGTTCAAGTGGCCGACCTGCCGGGCCTGAAGCTGGGCCTGGCGTCGGGCAACACGATCCTGATCGACCACAATGCGGCCGGCTTCGGCTGGTATGTCGATACGACCGACGCCGACTTCCAGCCGGGTGACCGGCCGGGTGAACTGGTTGCCCTCTCCGGCAGCGACGCGGCGGACCGGATCGACCTGCTCTCGGTCGTCATGCACGAGTTGTACCACTTGGCGGGCCGCGGCCACGACGAGAACGGCTTGATGCAGCCGGCGCTCGGGCCGGGCATCCGCCGGCTGCCGCTGGACGAATTGGTCCAGGTGGGCGCCGCGTCGGCTCAGCCGGCGTGGAGCGCCCAGCAATACGGCACCTTGGCCTGGCTGGACGAGTTGGCCACCGCCCGCCGCGAGGAGCCGTCCGCTCAGTCGCTCCAGGTCCAAGCCATCGACGAGGTGCTCAAGTTCTACTGGCAGTAGCGACTCCAATGCTCTCCCCCGTGGATCATCGGCCCTTTCCACCGTAAGATGGTGCCGATGGAACCTGCCTACGATTTCGACGTGATTGTGGTTGGCGGCGGTCATGCGGGCGTTGAGGCTGCGCTGGCGGCGGCGCGCATGGGCGCCCGAACCGCATTGCTGACCAGTAACCTCGACACCATCGCCCAGTTGAGCTGCAACCCGGCTATCGGCGGGGTTGGCAAGGGGACGATCGTACGCGAAATCGATGCGTTGGGCGGCGCGATGGGGCGAGTTGCCGACCAGACCGGAATCCAATTCCGCGTGCTCAACCGCCGCAAAGGACCGGCCATGCACGGTCCCCGGGCACAGGCCGACAAGTGGGCTTACCGGCAGGAAGTCAAACGCATTTGCGAGGTCCAGCAAAACCTCTCGCTGCGGCAGGAGTTGGTCGAGGACCTGCTTACGGAAGGTCCGGTCTCTGCGCCGCGAATCGCCGGGGTGCGAGTGGCAGGCGATGCCGTCTACCGGGCAAAGGCTGTTGTGCTCTGTTCCGGTACGTTCATGGAGGGGGTGCTGCACGTGGGCGAGAAGACGGTGCCCGGCGGACGCATGGGCGAGCCCGCCACAACCGGCGTAAGCCGGGCGCTCCGCCGTCTCGGGCTTGATCTCGCCCGTTTCAAAACCGGCACCCCGCCCCGGGTCAACGGCCGGACGATCGACTTCAGCCGGATCGAGCTTCAGCCGGGCGACGCGCAGCCGCAACCTTTCTCCTTTCTGACCACGCGAATCGATTGCGAGCAGTTGCCCTGCTACATCACGTACACCAACGACGCGGTCCACGAGTTGATCCGCGCGAATCTGGACCGCGCGCCCATGTACACCGGGCAGATTCAGTCGACCGGCCCGCGGTATTGCCCCTCGGTGGAGACGAAGATCGTCCGGTTCCCGGAGAAGACGAGGCACCAGCTTTTCCTCGAACCGGAAGGTCGCAGAACGCACGAGTTTTATGTCAACGGTCTGGCCACAAGCCTGCCCCGCGACGTGCAAGAGGCTGTCCTCCGCCATATTCCTGGTCTGGAGCATGCCGATATCTTGCGTTACGGCTACGCCATTGAGTACGACTATGTTCCGCCTCAACAGCTATTCCGTTCGCTGGAAACGAAACGCGTGGCAGGGTTGTTTCTGGCGGGTCAGATTAACGGCACGACGGGTTACGAGGAAGCGGCCGGCCAGGGGCTGATTGCCGGCGCGAATGCCGCCTGTACGCTGAAGGGAAGGTCGCCTCTGGTGCTCGGCCGCGAGCAAGCCTACCTGGGCGTGATGATCGACGACCTGGTCACCCGCGGCGTCGATGAACCTTACCGCATGTTTACCAGCCGGGCCGAGTATCGTCTTTTGCTCCGGCACGACAACGCCGATCGGCGGCTCACCCCGTTGGGACGCGAACTCGGACTGGTCGACGACGAACGGTTCCATCGCTTTCAAGACAAATGGGCCGAGATCGAGGAAATCGCACGGCTATTGCGGGAAGTTCGCACCGGGCCCGTCACCCTGGAGCAACAACTCCGTCGGCCGGAGACATCTTGGTCCGAGTTGGCGGCATGCTGCCCTGCACTTGCGGGAATCTCCGACGAAACAGTGGCGACCGTGACGAACGACGCGAAGTACGCAGGCTACATTGCCCGGCAGGAGGTCGAAATTGCCCGCCAGAGCCGGTTTGCACGGCGGAGCATTCCGACGGGCTTGGACTATGGGACGATCCGCCATTTGCGTGCCGAAGCGCGGGAGCAACTCAGCCGGGTGCAGCCCGCAGATTTGGCCCAGGCCGGAAGGATTCGAGGCATCACGCCGGCCGACTTGTCCGTCCTCATCCTGCACCTGGAGGGTCGCCGCGGGCCGTAGCCAGGGTTGTTCATATGCGTAGGGTGGGTCAAGGTCGCGTAGGTTGTTGGTGGGTCCGCACAAGCCGCAACCAAGCTGATTTGCAGCCCGCCGTCTGGATGCACGCCGGCAGTAGCGGCCGATGGCCCGCCAAGGAAGCGGCTTGTTTGACCCACCCTACCTGTCTGCCTGGCGCGTGGGTGAACCCGGATGCTGAGACATCCGGAACCACCCACCCTACCTGTCTGCACCTGGAGGGTCGCCGCGGGCCGTAGCCGAAGGTTGCGGCATGGGTCCGTGCAGGCCGCGCTGGGCGGCTCGGGCTTCTTCTTCGGCCCGGCGCAAGCGGGCTTTCAGCGGCGGTGAGAATGGGAACTCGCCGCGCAACCGCGCGAGCCCTGCGCGGAGCAGCTCTTCGTTGAGCATCCGGCCGTCCACCCAGACCGTCGCCAGGAAGCGTCCGTAACGGTCCTTGCGCGGACCGTCGAACTGGAGATGCACTTTGTTGCGGCCCTCTGCTACGAATTGCCGGGTGTACCGTGTGGCTTGTTCGGCAAACGGTTCCGGCTTGCCGTCCGAGACAAATGCCTCAGGCGTATCGGCGCCGATCAGCCGTACACGTCCGCCGCCGGTGAGCAGCAGGGTATCGCCGTCAATGACACGCTCGACGCGATAGGGCCCCGGATCGAGTTGCTCGGGGAAGCCCGGCGGCAGGAAACGATCGGCCAGACGCAACAGAAGAGCGGCAACCAGGATGACGGCGACCGTCAGCAAGTGACGACGCCGGCTGGAAAAACGGCGCACCGGCTTCCGGCGGCTCGCCACGGCCTAGTTCTCGCTGAAATCGAGCACCTTGGCGACCTCGCGCCCCAACGGATTCTCGATAAACCGCTTCCGGCACTCCGGGCAAAGGTCGAACCGCATCTGCTCGTAGACGTCGCTGCCGATCTGCGGGTCGTCGATGTCGCGCATGCGTTCAAGAATCTCTTGAATCTCCTCAAGATGATCCCGATCGTCGGGGTCGTCATCTTCAGCCGCCGTTGGGTCGAATGCGGCATAGACCTCCATGCGCACCACATAGCGCAGATCCTCGTGAGGATCCAATTCCCGGCCGCACAGATCGCAAGCATAGCGTATCATCGTCCTGCTCCCGGTAAGAACCTGGCGAATGCCGAAATGCGAAAGGGCAAGTCCGCCTCTGCTCCTTCTATGATAATGCCCCTTGGTCTTGGATGGCAAGATGTATTGCCGCAAGAGCCGGACCGATGCATCCAGGCCACCCCGTTCGTGCCTCAAGGATGTGCCACCCAGCCGCCGGAAAGGCTTGCCGTGCAACCTATCGGGTCGCCCGGCTTTCCCTCCATGAGCCGTGCGATTACAATGGCAGTTAGCATCATGACTGCGGCAGATGGTTGCCGAACTGTCCACATCGGGAATACCCCCGTGTGGGGGATTCGCTGAAGCCGCCTGTCGCGATTGCGGGAGCTTGTGTATGCATCAGGTTCTCAAGGCCAAGCGACGCAGCCGGCGACGTCAGTCGCCAAGCCCGGAGCCGGCAGGTTCTTCCGCCGAACCCGCGGTGCCAAGTTCTTGCTTGCAGGCCAGTGTCCTGGTGCTCAACCGTCAGTATATGGTGGTCCACGTGGTAACGGCCCGCCGGGCGTTCGGCTTGCTCTACCGCGAGCTGGCCGAGGTCATCCACGCAGACCGGGGCGGCTTCGGCACCTACAGCTTCCACTCGTGGCTCGAGGTGAGTGAACTGCTTGCAGAGGAGAAGCAGCCTCACGACGACTGGATTCGCACGGTGAGCTTCGAGATACGCGTTCCGCGGGTCATTCGGCTTCTCGGCTTCGACCGCGTTCCGAAGCAGCGGCTGAACCTCAATCGGCGTAACGTGCTTGCCCGGGACGGCCACGTCTGTCAATATTGCGGGCAGCGGTTTCCAACGCACGAACTCAGCCTGGATCACGTGATTCCGCGCAGCCGGGGGGGGCAGACCACGTGGGACAACGTGGTCTGCGCATGCCTCGCCTGCAATATCCGTAAGGGCGGGCGGACCCCGAAGGAGGCCAAGATGCTGCTGATGCGCCACCCCGAGCGGCCGCGGCGCAATCCGGTTTTGCTGTTGAAGCTTGGCAACCCGAAGTACTCGAGTTGGCGAACCTGGCTGGAAGGGGTGCTGTGGGACGTCGGGACCGCCGATTGAACCCCATGAAACGACCTCATCGCATTGGAACCTCGTCGACTTGAAATCCAACCTGCCGCAGGCTGCCCCGGATTACTCATGACGGGCTGGAGACCGCCGACACCGACTGGCCCGCCGGGGGGGTTCGGTTGCCCTTTTCACCGTGTTTCCGCGGACTGACTTGCGACGGAGACCGCTGTTGTGTAGAATAAATAGTAAGCGTCGGGGGTTGCGTTTCGGGCCGACTGCTGACCTTCCGGCGCCGGCAACAGGGCGCTGTCTACGATGAGGGGACCGACCGCGTGGCACTTTCCGAGATCGATCGAAACTTGCTCCAGCGATGCTTGGACAGGAAGCCCAGGGCGTGGGAAGACTTCGTTGACCGGTTCATGGGCCTGATTGTCCATGTGATCAATCATACGTCCCAGGCCCGCAGCGTCCGATTGGGCCCGGAAGACCGGGACGACTTCTGTGCCGAGGTGTTCCTGACGATTGTCAAGGACGACATGGCGCTGCTCCGGCGATTCCGGGGCGAGAGCAGCTTGGCAACCTACCTGACCGTGGTAGCCCGCCGGATCGTCGTTCGCGCGATCCTGGACCAGAAGAGTGCCGCCCGCCTGGAGAACGGCAATTCGCAGAAGGCAGCGGAAGCCGTTCCTGACGTTCAACAGGCCGCCGAGGATCGAGTCGAGAGCCGGGAGGAAGTCGAGCGGCTGCTCGCAGGGCTGGACGGCCAGGAAGCCGAAGTGGTGAAGCTGTTTCACATGGAAGGAAAGAGCTATCAGGAGATCAGTTCGACCGTGGGTATGCCAATGAACAGTATTGGCCCCATTCTCAGCCGTGCCCGCCAGAAGATGCGCGGCGCGAGCGTCAGCCAGCCGGCAGGTTAGGACCCGCCAATGAATCACTGGCCGATTTGGGACGGGCTGCGGCTGCGGTCGTCAGTCTGCACCGACGTATGAGCAGTATGTCTGCTTCGCCTTCCTTCGCAGCCTTGTCCTCGCCGCGCCAAGATCAGCCATGTATTCCTTCGCGAGCCCTTAGGATCCGGCCGCAAGCCGGCTTGCCACACGAATCGCCTCAATCATGCCGCCGGTTTCCGCCCGGCGCGTCCAGGCGATATCGAATGCCGTTCCGTGGGCGACGCTGGTGCGAATGATCGGCAGTCCGAGGGTCACATTCACTGCCCGATGCATGCCCATCAGCTTCAGAGCGATGTGCCCCTGGTCGTGGTACATCGCCACGACGGCGTCGAACCGGCCTTCACGCGCCCGGAGGAATACGGCATCGCTCGATACTGGTCCGTCCAGCCGCATGCCTTCGGCACGTCCGCGCTCGATTGCCGGACCGATGATCCGTTGTTCCTCGTCGCCAAACAGGCCCCCTTCGCCCATGTGGGGGTTGACGGCACAAACCGCGATGCGCGGGCGAGATCCCATCAGCCGGGTCATGAAATGGTCGGCCAGGCGGGCCTTGCCAAGAACCGCTTCCTCGGAGAGCTGACGCAACGCATCGGCCAGGGCCACGTGCAGGGTTACATGAACCACGGCCAGTCCGCCCGGCCCAAGCATGTCGTCGCTCGACGCCAGGTACAGCATCATGGCGAAATGCTCGACACCGGACACGCCGCATATTTCCGCCAGGAGTTCGGTATGGCCGGGATGGGGGTGCCCTGCCTGGCGCAGAGCCTTCTTCTGAAGTGGGGCGGTCGTAATGGCGTCGACTTCGCCGGCCATGGCCAGCCTGCCGGCGGCGATCACCGCGTCGAACGCCGCCTGACCGGCGCGCGGGTCGATCCTGCCCGGCGGCACGTCGAGTACGTCGTCGCTACAGCAGCGGAGGCAAGGGATGACACCCGGCTCCGGCTCGGCCTCGGATGGATCGCCGATCTCCACCACCTCAACCCCCGTTTGCCACAGCTCAACCGCCCGTCGCATGATCTCCGGATGACCGACCACCAGAGGGCGGCACCACTCGTGAACGACCGTTTCCGGCCAGGAGCCGGCAATGATCTCCGGACCGACTCCGGCCGCGTCGCCCATGGTCAGAGCGATGAGCGGGCGAGGCCGCTTGGCTTGCGGGCTTTTCGACATGGCAGTCCTCGTTGTGGAGTTGTCGCTCAAAAGGCCCCGACCTCACGTCGGGGAAGTGTCCTCGTTGTTGCACACAAGTTTGGAGTTACGCAAAGGGCCACACGTGGGCTTGCCCCGCGGGAGCCGTGGTCAGTCAGCTAAGCGAGCATGGTTCACCCGAATATCTCCCCTGCACGCTGCCGCCGCCTCCGGCGGCGGCAGCGTGCAGGGGAGATAGAAAGTCTGGACGCCGTCTTAGCCCACTGACCACCGCTCCTGGCCGGGCAAGCCGGCCGGTGGCGGCCACGAGTTGTGTATAACAACGAGGGGGAGTGTCACTGTTCGCCTGTGGCTCCCCCCCAAAAAACCCACGGGAGCTGCGTGGAAACCGGCCTAGGGCACGTATATCATAGTCCCCACTGGCAGACCCGACAGGGGTAGCGTATCGTAATCGGCATGATCGCTTGCATACAGCGGGTAAGTCGAGCCCGAGTTGCCGTCGAGGGTGAAACTTGCGGACAGATTGGCACCGGGTTGCTGGTGTTGTTGGGGGTCGCACACTCCGATACCGAGGGGAACGCGGTCTGGCTTGCGGAGAAGTTGGCCGGTCTGAGGGTGTTTGAGGACTCGGAGGGGAAGATGAATTTGGCCCTGGCCGACGTGGGCGGGGCCATGCTCGTGGTAAGCCAGTTCACGCTGCTGGGCGACTGCCGCAAAGGCCGCCGCCCCAGCTTCACCAATGCTGCGCCGCCGGAGCAGGCCGAGGCCCTCTACGAGGTGTTCGTCCGCACCGTGCGCCAACAGGGCATTGACGTAGCCACGGGCCGGTTCCGCCAACACATGGAGGTGGAACTGCTCAACGACGGGCCGGTGACGCTGCTGGTCGAAAGCTAGCCCGGATGATTCATGACGATGTAGGGTGGTGACAAGCTAGCCAAGACCCTGGTGGGCCTTCGGTCGCTTGGCCGGGCCTGCTTCCAGCGCACGGCGTGCAAACCACCCCGGGCTTGGCTTGCGGAGGCCCACCAGGGACTTACGCGACCTTGTCCCACCCTACGCCAGTAATCCGAGCTAACGGATCACGCGATCGAACAACTGCGTTGCGGTTTGCTCGACGTGCGGGCGGATGTGTTGCTGGTACTGATCCATCCAGCCGGGCTCCTTGAAGGCCACGTAACTGAAGAGAGCCAGCTTGGCGAACGTGGAGAGGTTCGGCCACCAACGCCTGCCCCACACCTTCAGCGCCGTGCCGAAGGACCGCTTCAGTCGCAGCCGGCCCCCGGCCCATTCGACGCTGTAGATCTCGTCGAGCACCAGGTGTGAAAGGTATCCAATGACTACGGCCGCAGCCTTGTAGAGCCGGATGTTCACGTCACCCGAGGCGAGCAAGAAGGCGATTTCCCCGAAGATCACGGCCGCGGGAATGCTGTGGAACATGCCGCGGTGCACCGTGTACCTCTTCAGAAACCGCGGGAAGACGAACCGGATGAACAGATACGTCACGGCGCCGGCGAGCACGATCGATTCGCTCGAAAGTCCCATCTGCACCAATCGGTCGACCAGCATCATGGGGACCACCGCGGCGCCGAAGGCGAGGCTCTCGCGGAGCGGTACGCCGGAGTCGCTGTCGATGTCGGGCAGCATTCCCGAAACACTGCACAGCCCGCCGGCCAGCATACACGCGGGCAGCGGCACGTCGAACATCAGGTACGCGGTGGCTCCGTAACCGGCGCCGACCATCGTGCTGAACGTCAGATGGGTCTTGAAATTGGCCATAGCTCGGTGCGGTATGAGTCGGGTAAACAGCCCCTCAATGCGGCTTTTACCTAACTCGCCGCTCCACACCAATAGCAATTCCGCATGCTGGCACTGCAGTCATTCGCCCTCGCGCAGCGCCTTGAGGAGCTTCTGGGCTTGCGCCTCCGACCATTGCTCCATCATTTCCACGTGCGCCGCTTCCGGATTCCCGGCTTCGATGCTGGCCGCAAGCTCCTCCTTCAGCCGCTCCTTTTCCGCATGCATCGACTCTTCGAGCTTCTCCCACCGCTCGATCTGGCGTGGGCTCTTCTTGCCCAACTCGTAGACCGTGCCGTCCACCAGGCATGCCGGCGTCCGACTCTGGCCCATCAGCAGGGGGAATGCTACGGAGCGAACGGGCAGAGCTATCCACGCGCAGGTGAACCGTGCAGGGTCGTCCGGGTCGATCTCCACGGTCATGCCTGAAATGGACGAGCCGAAGCAGATGGACGGGTCGCGCGATACGCTGCGGAACAGGTTGAAGTCGACCGGCTCGGCCGATTCCCGCAGCCGCCCGGCCGCGGGGCCTTTGTTCAGCCGGCTGAAATAGGCTTTCTGCGTATGCACCTTCGACGCCACGTGGCCCGGATTGTTGCACACTTCGAGGATGGTGCCCTCGCGGTCGACAAACAGCCAGTGGTTTCCGCCAACCGTCCCGCCAGAGTACCAACCCTTAGCGACGAAGTCCTCGATGATCGCCAGCGCGTCAGCGCAGGTGGACGCCCGTTCCGCAATATGCCGTAGGATGGTGGCCCCCATGATGCCCCGGAATTTTTTTGGGGCCGGCTCCAGATGCAGCGCGGAGGAGTCCTTCTTGCGGTTGGCGGGGTAGTCGCCCGAGCCGGCGAGCCCCTTGTCGTTGACCATCATGGAAAACGCGTGAATCCCGGTTGCGTTCGTCACGGCAATGAACTTATTGATTCCCTCAAGGGAACTCTCGACGAGAAACGCCCCTTGCGGTGCGTCCCGGTTGTCGCGCGTCTTGTGGAACAGGATGGCGCCGTCGCGGGCGTGCTCGCGCGAAACGGCGTACGAGGTGCATTCCTCGGGGTCCTCGCCCAAGAACCGGTTGCGAATCACACCGTCCCAATAGGCGATGTACAGGTCCTCGTCCACTCCGGCGGCGCGAGCGGTCGCCCGGGCCTCCTCGATCCAATGCGGGGCGACCTCCTCGATAATTCGCACAGAGACTGCCGAACGCTCAAGAAGGGTCTCCCTCGATATCCCCGCCTCGGCCGCCCGCTTCACGAAGGCCGTCGCGACGTCGCGAACGATGATCTCCTTGTTGATTTCGCCCCAGATCGTGCCGATCTGCTCAGGGGTGCCGGCCAGCCGGACCATGCCGGGGTCGGCGGCAAAGGAAAGTTGTGCCGTCAGTGCGGCAGCCAGAACAACGGTGGTCAGTAAAGAGGCGTTTCGCACGGCAATTTCTCGCGGGGTGGTGTGAGTTTGCTACGTCCAGATCATATTTGACGCTTGCCGCGTTGGCAAGTCGGCCGTAGGGTGGGTGGTTCCGGCGGTTCGTACCGAGCCGGCTAACGTTCGCTCGCATGGGGCATTCCGCTGCTGGCCCGGCTTACTTAGGTGCACAGCCGGGTTCACCCACGCGTGCAAACCGGTTCGCGTCGCGAGCCATTTCGCCCAACGCTGCGGCTGTGGTCGATCGATCGCGTGAGTGAAGTAAAGCCGCTTGGATGGGCGAAACTATTCTCCCACGGTATGCTGCGGCCGGAACCACCCACCCTACGGCTCAAAACGCGCCTGAGGAAATCACGTTGCCGTCATTGTAGTTGATCAGGTTCTGGTAAATGTAGTTTCCGTACTCGCCCTCCGATGATGTCTTGAAATCACCTTGCCCCATTTGCGTCAGGTTGGGGTTGGTCTCGATGTTCTCGCTGATGAAGTGGACCGAGCCGTCACAGAACGCGAAGTTCGCCCCGCCCGGATGCCTGCTGGTCACCGTAAACCGCGAGTACCAGGGGTCGCCACCGGGGCTTACGTTCACGGGCTGGTCCAGCGGCTGGTACGGTGTATTGATGGGTCTGGTCGAGCTGAAATTGAAGCTGCCGGCGGTCGTGATCCAACCGCTCCATATCCCGGCGGTGGAACGATCGAACAGTCCTCGCTCCGATACGAGCAGCGTATTGCTCAAACCGTCGGTAATCTGCGCTATCCGAATACACAGCGGCCACTTCATCGAATTGCCCGGCGCGTTGAACATGGTCCGGCTGGCCACGTAGTTTGCCGTAGGATAGTTCCCATACCATTTGTTCACCGCGTCGCCCGAGTCGGAGGGACAGCGGAACATGCTAAGCTGCGTTTTGAGGGGGCTCTCGCCTGCGGAGGCAGAAGCGGGGATTGTCTGGCCGCGGGGCGCCAGCGCGTCGTACAACGCCCGCTGCTCCATGAACGGCAGGACGAACGTGTACCACGTATGGCCTCGCGAGGAGAGGACGCAACCGGGCGGGAAGATGCGCAACGAATCGTGGTACGTGTGCATGGCCAACCCGATTTGCTTCAGGTTGTTGGTACATTGCATCCGCCGCGCCGCCTCCCGCGCCGCCTGCACTGCCGGCAGCAGCAGGGCAATGAGAATGCCGATAATGGCAATGACCACAAGCAGTTCCACCAGCGTAAAACCGCTCTCCCGCCTGGTTTCTTGAGGCAGCATCGGAGTTCCTCCTCGGTCTTGCAGTTCGGAAATTCACTCCCGTTCTGCTCGTGGCTCTTCACGACTCACGACTCCCGAAAGCATGGGCTCGTCGCCGTGAGTGCTCACGGGGGACCGCCCTCTTTGCGTCGAGCGGAAAAAACACCCCGCGCCGCCACCCCGTGAATGGCTGCGCCGGTCATTCAGGCTGCTTCAACACATCGGCCAGTTTCCGGGCTTGGACCTCGGACCACTGCTCCATCATTTCCACGTGCGCCGATTCCGGATTGCCGGCGTCGATGCTGGCCTTCAATTCCTCCTTCAGACGTTCTTTCTCCGTATGCATCGACTCTTCGAGCTTCTCCCACCGCTCGATCTGCTGCGCGGTCTTCTTGCCCAACTCGTAAACTCTGCCGTCCACCAGGCACGCCGGCGCGCCGCTCTGCCCCATCAGCAGGGGAAACGCCACGGAGCGAACGGGTAATGCAATCCACGCGCAGGTGAACCGTGACGGGTCGTCCGGGTCGATCTCGACGGTCATGCCCGAAATGGACGAGCCGAAGCAGATGGACGGATCTCGCGATACGCTGCGGAACAGATTGACGTCGACCGGCTCGGCCGACTCGCGCAGCCGCCGGGCCGCGGCACTCTTGTTCAGCCGGCTGAAGTATACAGGCTGGGTATGCACCTTCGAGGCCACGTGGCCCGGGTTGTTGCACACCTCGAGGATCGTGCCCTCGCGGTCGACGAACAGCCAATGGCTGCCGCCCACCGTCCCGCCGGAGTACCAGCCCTTCGCTACGAAGTCCTCGATGATCGCCAGCGCTTCGGCGCAGGTCGACGCCCGTTCCGCAATATGTCGCAAGATGGTGCCGGCCATGATGCCGCGGAACTTATCGGGAGCCGGCTCCAGGTGCAGCGTGGACGAGTCCTTCTTGCGGTTGGCGGGATAGTCGCCCGACCCGGCGAGCCCTTTCTCATTGACCATCATGGAACAACGGATCCCGGTGGCGTTCGACACCGAGATAAACTTGTTGATTCCCTCAAGCGAACTCTCCACAATATACACCGCCTGCGGCGCGTCCCGATTGTCGCGCGTCTTGTGGAACATGATGGCGCCGTCGCGGGCATGATCGCGAGAAACGGCGTACGAGGTGCATTCCTCGGGATCCTCGCCCATAAACCGGCTGCGCGACACGCCGTCGAAATAGGCGACGTACACGTCTTCATCGACACCTGCCGCTCGGGCGGTCGCCTGGGCTTCGACAAGCCAATGCGGGGCAATCTGTTCGGCGATTTTCACGAACGCGACCGACCTCTCGATGAGTGTTTCCCGCGAGATGCCCGCTCCGGCGGCGCGTTTCAAATAGGCGGAATCCACGTCGCGACGGATGGCGTCCTTGTTGATTTCGCCCCAGACGGTGCCGATTTGCTCGGGCGTACCGGCCAAGTACACCATACCGGGCTCGGCGCCGAAGGAAAGCTGTGCGGCCAGTGTGGCGGCAACCAGAACAACGCTGGTCAGTAAAGGGGCGTTTCGCATCGTGGTTTCTCCGTGTTGAGGTGAGTCTGCTCCAATCATATCCTACTTGGGGTTGAGTGGGGTTGGCAAGGCGGGCGTAGGGTGGGTGGTTCCGGCTGTTGGTGCCAGGCCGGTTGACGCTCGCGTGCGTCGGGGGTTCCCGCGCCGGCCGGCTGACCGTGGCGTACAGCCGGGTTCACCCACGCGCGCAATACGGTTCGCGGCTCGCCACTCTGGCGAGCATGCATCCGTGGAGTGGGTTGACCGCGTGGGTGAACCCGGCCGCTTGGGCTGGTGAGATTGTTCTCCCAAGGTATCCTGCGGCCGGAACCACCCACCCTACGACTCCCTGAGATGGTGTGCCTGCGTCAGAACGCTCCGCCGGCAATCACGTTGCCGTCGTTGTAGTTGATGAGGTTCTGATATCGATAGTTCCCGTAATTTGCCTCCGACGAAGTTTTGAAATCACCCTGCCCCATTTGCGTCAGGTTGGGGTTCGTCGCGATGTTCTCGCTGATGAAGTGGACGGACCCGTCGCAGAAAGCGAAGTTCGCCCCGCCCGGATGCCGGCTGGTCACCGTGAACCGCGAGTACCAGGGGTCGCTCGCGATGCTCACAGCGGCGTTTTCGGGCAGGTATGGCGTGTTGATGGGCCTGGTCGAATGGAACTTGAAACTCCCGGCCGTCGTCACATTGCCGCTCCAGACGCCGGCCGTGGACCGGTCGAACAATCCGCGCTCCGAGACAATAAACGTATTGCTCATTCCGTCGGTAATCGCCGACATCCGAACGAAGATCACCCACTTCATGGAGTTCGACGGAGCGCTGAACATCGTGCCGCTGGCCACGTAGTTGGCGGTCGGATAGTCGCCGTACCACTTGTTGACCGCATCGCCGGAGTCGGACGGACAGCGGTAGATGTTCAGTTGCGTCATGATGGCGGTTCCCGCCGTTGCGGCCGGGATGGCGCGGCTGTTGGGTTTCAATTCGTCGTATAAAGCCCGTTGCTCTATGTAACTGCACTTTCTGAAAAATGAGACTTGCTAAGCGGCCAAGGCCATGAGGCTTCTGGCCAGTTGGATTATTTTCCGCGGCAACTGCCGGGCGGCTGT
>JAVEUP010000384.1:0-3406 GCA_034005525.1 Thermoguttaceae bacterium
CCAGCTCGTGGTTCACGTTGGCGCGGTTCCGCGGCGTAATGGTGCCCGAGGTCGTGCTGTAACGAACGCCCACGCTGCCGTCAACGCCCAAGTCGCTGAAGAACCAGAGTTCTTGAGGCACCGAGTGCGAATCCGACGGGTGCGCGAACGGCTGGAAACCGGTCTGCGTGGCGCCGCCGGAAAACTGCATGTCCACCAGCAAGTTCTCCGGCAGGGTTCGCGTCAACTCCAGGCCGCTAATGTGCGTGAAGTTCGCATTGGGCGAGATGGTCACCACCACGTCGTCGATGCCGTTGGCGTGCAGGGTCATGGGGACGGTGCTGAAGACGCCGACCGTGTTGGTCCGCGTGATGGGAATCCCCGTGCCAATCTGCCGAGTACCGTCGGCGTCGGTCACCGGAATACTGATTGGTCCGTAGTTGTTGTTCGACGCGTCGTGATGATACGTCCGCATGTAGTAGGTCCCCTCGTCGAGGTCCTTGAACGTCAACTTGTGATCGTAACCGCTTGATCCATACGCGAAATCGAGCATGACGTCGCCGATGGGATGTGCGATGGTGCCGGATCGCGTGTTGAAATGCGGCCCCGGGGCTCCTGCGGGCGGGGTGCGGGTGTCGGTCAATTCGAGGGTCAAAAGCTGGTCATCCAGGCTGAACACCTTGGTGGCCGGGCCCGAGCCGGGTCGGGTAAGATCATCCCAGCCGCTCTGAATCACTTGTCCACTTTGCCCAAAGTCGATCTTCAGCGTCGAAACCGGGTCGGCCCTGTTGATCGTATAGAGATTCTGTGCCTGTGCTTGCGTGATCGCTTGATCATAAATGAACACTTCGTCGATATACCCAGTGAATGGCATGACGGAGCCGCTAAACCGCGCGATGTTCGTGTTCGTGTTCTCGAAAGCGAATGGGTGAGTATTCGAGAGCGCCGGATCAGCGGCATTCACCCCGTTCA
Organism: Thermoguttaceae bacterium; assembly: GCA_034005525.1. Taxonomy (GTDB): domain Bacteria; phylum Planctomycetota; class Planctomycetia; order Pirellulales; family Thermoguttaceae; genus PWXP01. The sequence continues at coordinate 952 of JAVEUP010000384.1, forward strand.
CGTAGACGGTCACCTGCCTGGCGGCATTTTTCACGAAGACCACGTGGTTCCAATTGCCATCATCAAGTGCCATGGTAGTCCTCGTCCGGCCCGTGCCGCCGCTCCACCACTGGGCCTTGCCGTTGTCGGCAGCCCACATGCCAACACCGAACCGTTGGCTGTCCCCAGCGAGATTGTATTGTGTAACAAGCCCGCCGGTGGCGCCGCTGGCGGCCTTCATCCAGAAGGAGATGGTGTACGGCTGGTAGGAATCGGTCGTACTGAGCAGCGCCCGGTTCACATCGACGAAACTCCCGCCACTGAAGTAGAGCGCCTCGTTGAAGGCCCCGGCCAACTCCGGCGTTGCGCCGACCGTGCGGATCGTGCCGTTGAAGCCGGATGGGCTGCGATCCAACACGGCCGTGTTCACCACACCGGTGGTCGTACCGGTGTCAAAGGAGTAGTGGAGGATCGGCAACGTTACTGCCGGGGCAGCCGTCGGAACGGCAATGACGGCCAGTAGGGCCAGTACGGCGCTGCCCACGGCAACCCAATCGTGCGTGACGTGAAGTGGACGGTTCATCAGCTTCACCTTTCGTTGAGAATAGGTTCTCCGGCGGGGCTTCTCGGCGCCGCCGTCCCAGAAGGCCAAGAGTGAATACACCCGTACATGCCCATCGGAGCATGCCGCATGACACCAGGCGGCCGTCTCAGCCGCAAAACGATCAAAAGTTGTCCAATATCTCGGCGCCGCTGATGGTGCTCAGACCGCGCCATGTAGTCAGGTTGATGCTGTCGGAGATGAAGCGGACCGAGCCGTCGCACATCGAGGCGACCACGCCGCCCGAATGGTGGCTGCGCGCCGAAAAGTTCATCGGCCGGTCGCTCGTGTTGCCTCCCTGCTCCTCGCACGGCCAAGTGGGCGTCGAGTTGTAGCTCTTGCACTTGGTGCCCCAGCCGTAGTCGAGGTAGTCGGGCATCGTCGTGTTGGGAGAGAAGTGCGCGGTGAACCCGCAGGCCGGGCCCCACCACGTCAGCCCGCGCAAATCGTCGTTGTTCTGCCCCTGCCGGATCTCGGAAATCATCAGAGTATTGCTCGTGCCGTCGCGGATGTCGTCAATCCGGTAGACGGGAATGTTGGCGGCGCCCCAGTTGCCTTCCTCGTTGTGGAACGGGGCCGGGATGAACGTTACGCCGTGCCAATCGGGCTTCCGGTAGCACGATGTCCGGCCCAGGTTCACGACGTAGTTGTACTTGGGAATGGACGGCCGGCCGGAGCCGGCCCAAACCGCTCGCGTGTCGGTCGGGCAGGTGAACATAGACAGCCGGGGACTGATCAACGAGATATTCGGCTCGTCGTAGTAAATGACGTCGGTCCGGTACTTCGCGGCAATGGCATCTTGCTCGACGTAGGGCAACACTGCCCGATACCAGGGGCCCGTGTACCGCCCATTGCTTGCGTATGGGAACGACCCGATCGCCGCGTGATAACTATGCATTGCCAGCGACAACTGCTTGACGTTGTTCGTGCATTGCAGGCGCCGCGCAGCTTCGCGGGCCGACTGCACGGCAGGCAACAGCAGGGCAATCAAAATACCGATGATCGTAATCACCACCAACAGTTCAACCAGAGTAAAACCTGATTTGGCTTCTCGCATTGCATACTACCTTCGGCAGTAGGAGTCCGGGCCTTTGACCCTTTTAACACGTGCTACGACTCGGACCTTCTTATTGCCCAACCGATTTCAACTCGAAGTCGAACGTATTCGAACCGTCCCGGGTAACCTGGGCAGTAAGCTGGGTGCGGACATTGTACTGTTCAGGAATTCGCTCCACGGGCGGTGGCACCTCCGCACCCATGCTCGGCTCCTGATTGGTTGCCTCCGGTGCGGAAATGGAGACCCTATAGTGGCCGTCGGGCAGGCCGTGCGTGGCGGGGAGAATGTACTTGCCGCCCGCGATAACGCAGCCACTGCCGTGTCCGCCGGCGCCGTCAAGCGGCTCGAAGTGAATGGACCCGGAGTCCAACGGCACGCCGTCCAGCGTGACCTTTCCAGAAATCTGTCGCCGTCCGGCCGGGTCAGCGCCGAAACACCCAGAGAAGATCAGGCAGGCTGCCAGCAGCCACGCCAAGCGAACACGATGGAACGCACACATTGCGGCCGTCTCCGAAGTCTTGGGACGCAAGTGGATAGTTGCCACACCGCAGCCAATAGAACCCGGATGCCCTGAACGAGCACCTATGCCATGCGATTTGTTGCTGCGCTTCCACAAGGACAACAAGCGTTGTCGATGCGAACAGTCCAACTGCCGACATGGCTGTGAGTATAGCAGATTCAAGGAGGCATTTCAACCGCCTCGACAGGAATTATTGTTGCCACCCGGCCGGAGGGATTGTCACGCACCGTGCTTCGCCTAACTCCGACTCACTGTAAGCTACCGACCCTGCCGGTGCGAATGGATCTTGGATGATGAC